>NZ_JBFTQY010000015.1:0-100875 GCF_056399245.1 Rhizobium sp. 01N447_2 | reverse complement strand
TGGTATGGAGCGCCGTCATGTCCCGGTTTTGGGAGTGCTGCACCAGCAGTAAGATAAAAAATATGATGAGGGTACCGACCATATTGGTCAGCAAAAACCACTGCCTTGGGAAGGAAAAGCTGAGACCCACTGCCGCCCAAATGGCTGCGAACACGATCAACGTGACAGGGACCACACGATGGCCTGCCCATAAGATGGCCAAATCAGAGATCTGTCGAAAGTGCCAGCGCATACGGCTCTCCACAGCGCGTAAAACTGGAGATGGAGCAGCTTCCATCACCTGGGCTCAATAAATAGGGCGCCGCAAACGACATAAAACCCGCGTTTCCGCGGGTTTATTCCGACGACTAGCCACTCTCGTGCGGACATGGCGACGAGACGGTCAATTCAATTTGACCGATGGCTCCCGACCCCAGATCCGCAGTTTGCCAAGCGCCTTGATAAAAGTCGTAACATCCTTCGCCGCTCCGAGCGCAATCACGCCCTCATCCAGGGAATCGGCAATTCCGGCCTTCTGCATCAGCGGCAGCGCTGTTTCCACATAGCCGATGAACTTGCAGTGTACGAAGGCGTCCGCCACGAAATCGCGGGCCGTTGCCTCCTTCAAGAGATCGCCGGTTCCCTCGGCCGAGGGGAGGAGGGCGACGGCGTCGTAAAGTACCGAAGGTCCGCCGTCGATCATCTGATGTGCTTCAATCCAATTGCCGTCCGAGAGTGTCACGCCGCCGATCTTTGGCGCGATCACTTCGAATGTTGCCTTCTGCTCGGTGATCTCGGCCAGCAGCGCCTTGAAGATGGCGGCATCGGTGCCATCGCTGACAAGAATGCCGAGCTTGCGTCCTTCGAACCGCTTCGGACCGCGCTCTATGATGCTGAGCCCCGGCGACGGCTCGAGATCCTGCCGCGTCGGCATGGCGGCATCGGCAGGCTTTGGCATCGATTTGAAGCCGAGTGCGTGGCCGACCTTACTGGCCAGCGTCTCATCGATGTTCATCAGGTGCGAGACCATACGCTCACGAATGACCGGCGTTTCGACCTTGCTCAGTTCGAAGATCAGCGCCGCGGCGATATGGCGTTGCTCCGGCGGAGTCTGGCTGATGTAGAACTGTCGGGCCTGGCTGTAATGATCGGCAAAGCTTTCCGCGCGCAGCCGAACCTTGGGACCTTGTTCCTCGGCCGGGAAGTCCCGGTAGCCCTGAACCGGCGATTCCCGCGGCCCCTGATTCCAGGAATTCGGCTGGTAATTGACGCGCCCGACAGGATTGCGCATCGCCATATGGCCATCCTGCTGAAAATTGTGGAAGGGACACTTCGGCGCGTTGATCGGCAGATGGGTGAAATTCGGACCGCCCAGACGTTTCAACTGCGTGTCGAGATAGGAGAAGTTTCGCCCCTGCAGCAGCGGATCATTGCTGAAGTCGATGCCGGGGGGAACGTTCTGCGTCATGAAGGCGACCTGCTCGGTCTCAGCAAAAAAGTTGTCGGGCATTCGGTCGAGCACAAGACGGCCGATCGGTTTGACCGGAAGGATCTCCTCGGGAATGATCTTGGTCGGATCGAGGATGTCGAAGTCGAACGTGTCGGCGAAGTCCTTGTCGAAAAGCTGCACGCAGAGTTCCCATTCCGGGAAGGCTCCCGACTGGATCGACTGCCAAAGGTCGCGGCGATGGAAATCCGGATCCGCACCATTGATCTTGACCGCCTCGTTCCAGGCGACAGACTGCAGGCCGAGCTTCGGCTTCCAATGGAATTTGACGAAGGTCGATTCGTCAATCGCGTTGACGAAGCGGAAGGTGTGAACGCCGAAACCCTCCATGAAACGGAACGACCGTGGAATGGCGCGGTCCGACATCACCCACATGATCATGTGCATGCTTTCGGGCGTGAGCGTGATGAAGTCCCAGAAATTGTCATGCGCCGACTGCGCCTGTGGAAATTCCTTGTCGGGCTCCGGTTTTACCGAATGGATGACGTCGGGAAACTTGATCGCGTCCTGAATGAAGAAGACCGGGATATTATTGCCGACCAGGTCCCAATTCCCCTGCTGCGTGTAGATCTTCACGGCGAAACCGCGCACGTCGCGCGCCAGATCGAAGGAACCCTTGCTGCCGGCGACAGTCGAAAACCGGACGAAGGCCGGCGTCTTTTCGCCGGGCCGCTGGAAAAGATCGGCCCGGGTATAGGCGGCCAGGGATTCATATGTTTCGAAGTAGCCGTGGGCGCCGTAACCGCGCGCATGCACGACCCGCTCGGGGATGCGCTCGTGGTCGAAATGAAAGATTTTTTCGCGGAAGTGGAAGTCATCGACGAGGGTGGGGCCGCGGGCGCCGATGCGAAGCGTATTCTGGTCGTCGGAAACGGGGCCGCCTTGCGAGGTGGTCAGCACCGGCATGCCGTCTTCGGCAAACTGATGAAGCTCGCCGCCTGCACCCCGGTGCAGTTTCTGATCATGGATCGTTGCGTTGTCCGAGGGCGAGGTTTGGGAGGTCTTCTTGGCCATCTACATTCTCCGAAAAGGGATTTACCTAACCGAAGCTCAACGACGACCACATGTTCCGCTTGACGCGAAATAAACTGCCACTGAGAAAAAGGCATGGGGGCGACGATGATCCAACCACAGCAGAGCCGGGGATGGCTTCACATAATGGGGCGCGGGGCCTTTCGACCCCGCGCCCCAATTTCCGTTGATCCTGAGCCTCGGGCCTTAGATCCGTGGCGTAACGATGAGATCTTCCTCTTCGTCGCGTTGCGACCCGCCGAAGGCTGCGGCGGCAGAGGCGATGAAAGCCCCGATCAGAAGTGACAACGCGCCGAGCAATGCCGTGGTGGAGGCAGCCTTGCGCGCCTCATCGGCAGCTTTCTGTGCGGCGACCTTGGCGTCGTCGATCCGCTTCAGCACAGTGTCGACGCGGGTGCGTGCATCGGCCTCGGAAAGACCGGTGCGAGCAGAGACGATGGTGGCAAGATAGGCCTTGTCATCATCCGCGATCTGGCCGGCTGCAGCACCGTTGAGGAGGATGCGGGAGACTTCTGCCGTTGCCGAAGCATCATCGGATGTTGCTCCTGCACGGGCCTGTTCAGGACGCAGCAAAGCGTCGGTAAAATAGGCGGTAGGCAGATCCGAGGTCGATGCCGTCGATGACGCCGCCGTATCTGCGGCGGTGGCCGCCGAACCCACGGCTTGTGCGCCCGCACCGGCAAGTGAGGTCAGCGACGAGGCTAGAAAGCCGGCGACGAAGATCGTCGCCAGCGCCCAGCTGATGAAGCCATGCGCGGTGTCACGGAAGAACACCTCGTCGGTATGGACAGCCGCCCACTTCGTGCGCAGCCGGCCGGTGATATAACCTCCGAGCCCGGAGGAGAGCCATTGGACGACAACGAGCCAGATCGCTGCCGTCACCCCGACCGTGCCGAGCGAGCTGCTTTGCCCCGACCAGGGCGACACCATCGTCAACCCCACCCCGGATCCAAGCAGCAAAAGAATGAGGGTCACTCCGATGGCAGCAGCGGCGCCTCCGAAGATAGGCCCCCATGTCATGGCGGATTTGGAGGATTCGACCGGAGTAGCAATCTCTCCGGAACCTGTCATTGAAACCGACATGATCTGTCCCTATCGCATAAACAGAGCAAGAAGGATGATGATCGGCAGTGGAACACCAAGCAGCCAAAGCAGAATACCGCGACCCATGAAAGACCTCCTGTCAGAAACTGACGTTACGTGGTTGATGCCACTCAACTTTGAACCACGGTCTTTGTTCCCGGCCGGCTTGGTCATCGACGATCCTCATGCGGAGCTGATCGAGATCGATAAGAATCTTGCGTTCGGAGCTGACGTCCGGCGAAGAGAGCGCCATATCTTGAGGGACAAGGTGAACTTGGGAGGAGAGAAGCTCTCGTCACTCGGTCACGGCCTAAACTGGAGAGGAATCGATGAACAAATTTCGGGCATTTGTAGCAGCCGGAGCAATCAGTCTTGCTGCCATGACCTCGGCATGCTCGACAGCGCCGAATTCATATGGCTCAGCCTCAGGATATCAGCCGGGAGATTCAATGAACCCGGCCTGTGCGGATGGATTCCGACCCGGCGACGGCCGTTCGTGTAGTTACTAAAAGGTTGGCTCTTGTCTGGAAAAGCGGGCAGCTTGGGGGAGGCGTCAGGCAGGCGCCCGCCGGTTCTATTGACCGCCAATCCACCTCATTGCCGTTTCTTCCGCAGGTCACCTGGCAGAGCGTCAATGAGTTGATGCACTTTTCCGGTGGCGAAGGCGATGTCCTCGCGCGGCAGATGGACTGTTATCTCAATCTCTTCCCACCTGCCGCCATGGTCTTTTGCGAACCTGACGGCGGCTTCCAAAGAGGTGAATTGCACGGCAGGTGCGTCGGCGGTCCAGAACTGCACACTGCAGTCCGCCGCACTGTAATCTAAAAATGCTTTTTCGGGATCTAGGGCCATGGCGTTTGCTGTACACCGTCGGCGGTTGGTTGGCCAGCGGTCGCCTACTGGTCGTAAAAAGCGCGTTGTCCGCGATGCCCAACGCGAAAAGCCCTTATGGGAGCATTCAAAAGCGGGGAGGGAAAGTGGGGAAGTAAGCGCCTGCATTCGGAACTATCAACGAAACAGGCGCTTAACTTGAAAAATGGCTCCCCGGGCCGGATTCGAACCGGCGACCTGTCGATTAACAGTCGAATGCTCTACCGCTGAGCTACCAGGGATCACTGCTTGGCGCGGTGTGAGTGGGCTAATACAAACGCTTTCCCGATTTGCCAAGCGGTTTTTTCAAAAAAATGAAATGAACTTGTATTTGGGATGCCTGCGCCCATCTCTGGGGAATGACAAACGTGAATGATCGTCAGGAGACGAGAGGCGGCGAGAAGCGCAAGGCACGGGCAGTGCGCTTCGGCATCGATCATGCAAGCGGCAGGCTTGTGCTCGGCTCTTTCAGCATCGGCATGCCGCGCTCGCGCATTGCGCGGATGGCACTCGGCATGGCCCTCATTTTCTGCGGCGTGTTGGGTTTCCTGCCCATCCTTGGCTTCTGGATGCTGCCGCTCGGCTTCCTTGTGCTCTCGCACGATCTGCCGTTCGCGCGCCGGCTTCGGCGGCGACTGGCGGTCTGGTGGCACAGGCGGCGGAGAGCGGCTGACTGATGGCCACCTGGGGAGAGGCTTCGTGGAACAGTGGATCGCCTTTCGCATTCGTGGTTTATGGAATGTAAAATGCAAAATTGCGTCACGATGGTCCAGGTGAGGAAATGAAGGCATTTTTTATTGTCGTCCTGTCGGCAGCGGCTGTTCTCTCAGCTATTTCCGCCGAGGCCCAAGCCATCGACAGCCGCGGTTTTGACGCCCGCGGCATYTGTCGCCGTCCGGAAGGCTGCGTGGTCGACCACGGTCAAGGCGGCAGCTACAACGGACCTCGCAATTATCGCAATTTCAACGGCCGGAATGAGCGTGATGGCAGTAACGACCGCGAGCGGAACAATCGCCGCTATCGTTCTCAGGACAGAAGCGACAATTTCGACGCCGGAATCACCCGCCTTGCCGCAGGCGCTGAGATTGAGCTGGGCGTGTCGCCCATGCATATTCGCGTCTAATTGGATCTGAGCTCGCTTTCCTCGAAAATCCCGCCACGCTCCGGATCGAGGCCGGTCGCCATCAGCAGGCTGCAGGCGGCAAGGAGGAGGACGAGCTTCACCGCGTAGGACGCCACGGAGACCGGTTGTCGTCGGCCCTGTGACACGCGAGACGGCGCTATATAGTACTGGTAATAGAAGAATGGATCATTCGTTTCCAGCAGGTTCTGGTAGACGTGCAGTGGGATATCCGCATGTTTCACCGGCGGAGAACCGGGGAATTTTACATGCAGATCCCGGGTTTCGGCGTCGTATGCTGCACGCACGTGCTTCGATTTGAGGGCAGCCCAATCCATCGCAAGCTCCTATACCCTCCCGAGGATAATTGAGGCCCGGACGATGATCGAAGTCAAGTCAAGAATTTGTTTCAAATACAATCATTGGCAGGAAATGGGGCATCGTCACGGCCATGGAAATTCCAGCTCGCGCCCGCGCCGTTTCGGGATGGGAAAAGGGCCGTTTCGGCAGCGGCGGAATGGCGTTTTTCCGAAATGCCCTCTTGCGATTTCCTTACGATCATTCTAAACGCTCGCCACGGCTCAGATAACGAGCGCGTGAGGCCTCGTGGCGGAGTGGTGACGCAGAGGACTGCAAATCCTTGTACCCCGGTTCAATTCCGGGCGAGGCCTCCAACAAATTATCCACTAAAAACAATGCGTTAATCGCAGAAGGCGCAAATCAGCGCCTTTCGCATGTCGCAGTTATGTCGCTGCCAATCCCCTTGTTTTCCGGCGTGTCCTTTTTCGTGTCGGCGTGTCTATGCGACATAACTGCGACATAGATGGCGCACAAAACGCATCCTAAGAAACATGAATTGCACCTGAAACTGCGCGTACTGAAGGGGTGGTGACGCTCCATCGCGATTATGGCATTCTCCCGGCATGCCCACACCGAAGCTTCACCCAACCCTCATTGATAATCCGTACTTCTCCCGCTCCCATCCGGCCGATGCGACGAACCCTCGCGACGTCGTCGCAATGATGAACGTCCGCGAATCGGCGATCACGACCATGGCGGCACGGGGGGTTCTCGATGCTGCTCAGGTGGCAGCCGCGACGCGCTTCCGGGCGCTGTGGGAATCGATCGGCGGCAAGGGAGCCGGCGCCATCGATTACGGCAAGGAACAGGTTGACGGCGGCAAGGCTCGCGACCCGATCACCGAGAGGCAAGCCAATGCCGGCAAGGAACTCGCGAAGTGCCGGGAGCTTCTGGGCGTCCGTCTGTATGGTCTCGTGTCCGCCGTCTGCGGCGAGGGCTATGCTTTGACCGAGATGTTCGCGGGAAAACGGGAACGGCTGACGGCGGCGGATATGCTCCGTATGGGGTTAGACGATCTCGCTGAACTTTGGCGGCTAGCAATGCGGCGCTGATGCCCCGCCTTGCCTCCCACGGGGCCACCAGCGCGCGCCGTCGATCCGGCCGGGGGATTTAGCTCCGTACCGAACATCGCGCGTTGCCGGCGCCCAGGAGCTGTTCAGGTAAAGGGAGCGCGGGTTGACGAAAAACCCACGCTTGCCGAAGCCGGCATCGAACTCGCAAAAGAGGATCGCAAGCTCGGCGCTTTCATTCAGTCCCGCCAGCAGGAATAACTTCATGGATGTCGGTCACGACGTAGCCCCTGGGCTCATCGCGAATATATTGAACATGCACATCTACGACAAACGCGCTTGTCAGCGGATTGACCTCTCGCGTGATTTGGCTTTTCAAGTTTTGAAAGCTTTTCCTGAAATAGACGGGCAATGGCTTGTCGTAGATATCAGGTATGATCCCTCTGTCTCCTGTGCGGCCACGCTCTTTCCCAGGCCCTCGATTTGCCTGATCGATAAAGAGCATCACCTCCCGCTTAATCTGTTCGCGAGGCACATTTTCGGCCTCGTCCAAGAAGGGGGACTCAAGCGCTTTGTCGATGTTTATTGCCGCCCGGTTCAGTTCGGATTCAGTGAATTTGTATTCAACGACCACCGTTCTTTCGCCTTCGGTCCTCTCATACCGAGCATGTTTAATGCCCAATGCAGAGCCATTCTTGCCCAGAAGCGGTTTCGTAAATTCCTTGATATCTCTAGCGTCTTCTGGCGAAGGCGGCTCAATCCAAATGGACTCCGCCGGCGGCGGCGCACCTGAAAACGCTGTTACGCCCCGCCACAGTCGGCTCGTGAAATCAGCGACAATAACGGCGCCATCCATAAAGGAGAGGGTTCCCATTATCATCGCGTAAGGAGCGATCTCCATAAGAACGGAGCCGGTTTCGAGCTTCGTTACGTATAGCTTGGGGGCTGTCTCGCCATCCTGACGATAGTGGCGCTCATACATCCGAGCCAGCGCGGCAAAGCTGCTAGACAGGTCACCAAGCTCTATCGGATCGCCCGGATAAAGCTCGATCACAATTCTGTCGCCCTCATGTCGAGACGATAGTTCAACCATTTGCTTTTTCCCCTCAAAGTAGGCCAATTCCGCATGACCACCTTATATCGTCAACGCTTAATTGAGGGTGACGTTGGCAGTGGTGCATAGCGCGACCAGCCGAATCGGCTTCGAAGCAAGAAGATGATCGCCCGTAGCGCCACATCGTCAGTACCGGCGGCGAGGCGGAGGAGCTGGCCGACAAGAGCGGCTTCAAGCTTGGCGGCGCCGACGTCCAGCTCCCGGCGATAGGCCTTCCGCAGCGTCTTCTCGGAGATATCGAGAACGCGGGAGATTTCAGCCTGCGGGATGCCCTGAGAGGCAAGCATCTGGACGATACGACGGTCGGTTGGACTGGGGTGATGCCGGGGACGACCGCCGGTTCGATGCAGGTGTTCCATGATGGTAGACGGGAAAAACCCTCATGCAGTTTTGGGCGCCAGGAAAAAAATCTGCGCGTGAGGGTGCACGCGGGTCTTCTGGCGGCGGCCAGCTGACCTTTACCACCCCCCCCGGCCGCCGCTGCTATCTTCTGCGGCGGAATCTCGTTTCTCCCGCCATTTGGCTACGTTTGACGGCTTACCTCGTCGATCTTTTCGCAGACGGTGGCTACGCTCAGTCTCGCATCATCGTGCAGCTCGGAACAAACGGGGCACACGATGACGGCAGAAACCCGTCCTCTGGACTTCCGCGATTGCCGCCGTGAGGTCGAAACTATATCCAACCGTTGCTTTCAGCGGAGATGTGATGAAGTTCACGTACGTCCACCGTCCTTGCTCGAGCGGAGGAAGGTGCTCACCTGCTCGATCAGCGGTAAGGCATATATCGCGGGGGTCCGTTGAGGACCTGAAAAGAAAAAGGCCTGTTCGGTCGCGCCGGTAACGGCTGGCTTTGTAGAACGGTACCGAGTTCAGGCGAATATCCGATGCGTCGTGTACAAAGCCACGGCCTTCTAGAACCTGTTTCACCATGCGGCCGCACATCTGCTTGTAGCGATCCTGCATTATCACCTCGCCCAATGCCTCCAGCAAAACATCCTCGATAGGTTTCAAAGCAGGCTGCCCAAGATCACTTGCCGTCTCCATGCGAGCGATCACGTCCTCACGATTCAGAACTGCCCACATCTTCTGGCCATCCACGGTTGCGTACTCCTGTGCGAAAATACCGGCCTGGAACTGTTCCATGCTCTAACTCCCTCTTACCGGGCGATTTCGCCCTATTTCTTTTTTAACAGGATGAAATCGCCCGGTCAACAGGTCAGTCTGAAGAGATAGGACCCTTTTACCTCAGAAGGCTCAGGTCTGGATCTGACCCAACCAGCTCACGATGGGGAATGTGATTTCGTATTCCGCCTTCTCCGGTACGGACGAGATTTGGTTCGGTCTGGTTGTGGCCGGCCGGTGCAACCTTGAACGGGATCAGCTCGAATGGAACGGCGGGTCCCACACTGCACGGCATCGGTTGTTGCGCCGCCCCGCACGGGAAGGTCGCGGTCTAACTATTTTGGTCGACACTGATTTTCAATCATCATAAGTACCTCATGGATATCCGAATACGCATCTAGGGGGCACATCATTGTCAGTTGATCTCCAGGACCTGTCACGGCGCCTATTCAAAACTGCCGAGCAACTATGGACAAACACCGCGCTGCGTCCCGACCAATATGCCCAGCCGGTCCTTGCCCTGATTGCGCTGCGGCAGATGGAGGCTCGGTTCGATCTCGTTCACGCCGAGCTATCGAAGACCTTCACGGGCCGCCTGAAGCCGACGCCCCAGGATTATCATGGACACGGCGCAGTATTCCTGCCCGATTATGCCCGCTTCTCTTACCTGCTCGGTCTGCCGGAAACGGAAAATCTGGCCGAGGCGCTGAATACGGCGATGGAGGCCATCACCGAACACAACCCCGATCTTGCCGGCGTCCTGCCGCGAGGTTACGGCGCGCTGCCCAATAGCGTCTTAAGGGAAGTCTTGCGCCTGCTGTCTCCGCTCAAAATAGAAGGCGACGCCTACGGCCTGATCTTCGAATATTTCATGGGCGAGTTTGCCTCGGCCTTCATGCAGAAGGGCGGGGAGTATTTCACGCCCTCGTCGATCGTGAAGCTTATCGTCGAGGTGATCGAACCCTATCACGGCAAAATATTCGATCCGGCCTGCGGCTCCGGCGGCATGTTCGTGCATTCCGCCGAGTTCGTGAAGCGGCATCACAAGAACCCCAGCCGCGAGATCAGCATCTACGGGACTGAGAAGATGGAGGACACGCAGAAGCTCTGCCGCCTCAATCTCGCGGTTCATGGGGTGTCCGGAGATGTGCGAGTGGCCAACAGCTACTATGAAGACCCACACGCGATGGTCGGCAAGTTCGATTTCGTGATGGCGAACCCGCCGTTCAATCAGTCGGAAGTCGATCGCTCTCGGCTGCTGAACGAGGCAGGCCGCGTCGATGCGCGCTTCTCGCTCGGCGTACCCAAGGTCAACAACGCGAACTATCTGTGGATCGGCATGTTCAATGCCGCGCTCAATGAGAAGGGGCGCGCGGGCTTCGTCATGGCCAATTCTGCATCCGATGCGGGCGGATCGGAGCGCGAGTTGCGCCGCAAGCTCATCGAAACCGGCGCGGTGGACGTAATCATCAGCACCTCGCCCAACATGTTCTTCACCGTCACCCTGCCGGTGACGCTGTGGTTCCTCGACAAGGGCAAGCGGAAGGGCAAGCGGGCGGACGAGGTGCTGTTCATCGACGCGCGGCACATCTTCCGTCAAGTCAACCGCGCCCAGCGTGATTTCACGCCGGACCAGATCGAGTTCATCGGTAACATCGTGCGGCTGTGGCGTGGTGAAGAGGAAGAACTTGAAGCGGGTAGCGGCCCGGCGATGAAGGAAATCTTCGGGGAGGGTGGCTATAAAAACATACCCGGCCTATGCAAAGTTGTGAGCCGAGCCGATATTGCCGCCCAGGACTGGAGCCTCAATGCGGGGCGCTATGTAGACGTGGCATCGAGAGACCAGCCGGAGAATGAGGATTTTCGGGAGCGGCTTGAGGCACTGCAGGAGGAACTGGAAAGCCTAAACATCGAGGCGATGCGACTGCAGGCAGTGATTGCTCAAAATGTGGCTGAGGCTCTTCAGTGATGAGTATAAATGACAAGGTCAGTGATGGCACTACCGGTTGGGAAATTGCAAAACTAGCCGACTGCATCGCTCATCAGAAGGGGTATGCATTCAAAAGTGAGTGGTATTCTAGTAATGGCGTACCTGTCGTCCGAGTGAGTAACTTCACAGATAATTCGATCGACTGCAGCTCTTTGTTGCATATCCCCACGCACATAGCACTTGACTACGCCAAGTACGAGCTGAAGCGGCGCGATATAATCGTTCAAACTGTTGGATCGTGGCCAAGTAATCCCTCGTCCGTAGTAGGCAAGTGCGTGCGCGTTCCAGCGCTTGCTCACGGAGCTCTGCTGAACCAGAATGCAGTGAAGATTATTCCTTCATCCGAGATCAATGGCGACTTCCTTTATTACCTGCTGAAGAGCGAATACTTCTCTCAATATATTGTTGGTACCGCACAAGGTGCGGCGAGCCAAGCAGCCATTACTCTTGATGCTATAAAGGCGTTCTCATTCCTGCTACCCCCTCGTACAATACAAGAAAAAATTGGGGCGCTGCTATCCGCCTATGACGACCTGATAATGGTCAACCGGCAGCGGATTGCGGTTCTGGAGGAGATGGCGCGGGGGCTGTTCGAGGAATGGTTCGTCCGCTTCCGTTTCCCTGGTCATGAAGCGGTACCGATTCTCGATACGCCCGATGGCCCACTTCCGGAGGGATGGCTATACGATACTTTAGGCAATGTCTCAGCGATCAACGCCGCTTCCCTGAAACCGGCGAACGCACCATCAGAAATTGGCTATATCGACATTTCGTCGGTATCGCCGGGTCGGATCGACGCCATCAACCGGATGCCGTTTGTGGAGGCGCCGGGTCGTGCCCGCCGCCTTGTGACCGATGGGAGTATACTGTGGTCGAATGTACGCCCTAACCGGCGCGCCTTTGCCGTGGTTCTCGATCCCACGGAAGAGATTGTCGCTTCAACCGGATTTACTGTCCTCGACGCTCGCGAAACTTCATTCGCTTATCTTTACCACTGGGTCACAACCGAGAATTTTGTCGGCTATCTAGTTGGCAACGCACAAGGCGCTGCCTATCCAGCAGTGACTGCCGCAACCTTTGAAAGAGCTGCGATCCTGTTGCCTCCTTTCGTCCTGATTAAGCGCTTCACCGATATTGCCGAGCCGATGCTGCGCTTGGCCGATGGCTTAAGAAAGACCAACGTATCGCTTGCCGCCTCCCGCGATCTCCTGCTCCCCCGCCTGATCTCCGGCCAGCTTTCCCTGACCCAAGCCGAACGCAAACTGGAAAAGGCAGCCTGACATGGTCCCGTCACTCATCGGTCTTGTTGTCCCTGAGGATGACGGCGTCGAGAGACCGGCCCTTGCCCTTTTTCAGAAGCTCGGCTGGCAGCATGTCGACCTGTACGGGGAAGTGCCGGGGCCAGCGAATCCCACGGGACGCACGAACTTTCAGCAGGCGTTCTTGCCTGCGCGCCTGAAAGCGGCGCTGCGCAAGCTGAACCCGAACCTGCCGACCGAAGCCCTGACACAGGCCGAGGCGATAATCACCCGCGACCGTTCGGCCATGCTGCCGGTCGCGGCCAACCGCGAAGTGATGGCTCTGATCCGTCACGGCGTGCCGGTGCAAGTGCGGCGTGGTGACGGCAAGTTCGACGATCTCTTGGTGCGGGTGATCGACTGGCTAGATATAGCCGCCAATGATTTTCTGGTCGCCAGCCAAGTGTGGATCCACAGCGTGCTGCACCACCGCCGGCCCGACACGATCGGTTTTGTCAACGGCCTGCCACTGCTGCTGGCGGAATGGAAAAACCCTACCTGCCCACTCGCAGATGCCTATGACGCCAATCTGCGCGATTACCGCGACGCCATCCCGCAGCTGTTCCCGGCCAACGGTTTCGTGATCCTGTCGAACGGGCTGGAAGCGGTGATGGGGGCCAGTCATGCACCCTATGACGTTTTCGCGCCGTGGAAGCGGCTGGAAGAAGACCAGCCCGACGATCCGAGCCTTGAAACCCTGCTCCGCGCGACTTGTGAGCCGGCCCGTTTTCTCGACCTGATCGAGAACTTCGTGCTGTTCGATGAGGCACGCGGCGGCCTGCGCAAGGTCGTCGGCAAATATCATCAGGTGCTGGGGGTCAATCGCGCCATCGATGCCGTTCGCCATATCGAACGCAATCAGGGCCGACTCGGCGTATTCTGGCACACGCAGGGATCAGGCAAGAGCCTTTCAATGGTGATGTTCGCCGAAAAGGTGCTGCGCCGGCTGGGCGGGAACTATACGTTCGTCGTCATCACCGACCGGACAGAGCTGGACGACCAGATCGCCGGCCAGTTCGCCTCCGCCGGGGCGCTCACCAAGGATATTGATCAGGCGCAGGCGGGAAGCCGCGCCCATCTGAAGGAGCTTCTGGCGGGGAACGAACGTTATGTGTTCACGCTGATCCAGAAGTTCAGCACGGCGGATCGCGAACCCATGCCGGTATTGTCCGAACGGTCTGATATCATCGTGATGACCGACGAGGCCCATCGCAGCCAGTATGACCAGCTTGCAGCCAATATGCGCGCGGCGCTGCCCAATGCGTCCTTCATCGGCTTTACCGGCACCCCGCTGATCCAGGGCGAGGAAAGCCGCACCCGCGAGGTTTTCGGCGATTACGTCTCCATCTATGATTTCGCCCAGTCCGTGCGTGACGGAGCGACGGTCCCGCTGTTCTACGAGGCGAGAAAGCCGGAGTTGCAGCTCAATGCCGATGAATTGCGGGAAGAGCTGGACGCGCTGCTCGACGAGGCCATGCTGGACGAGGAGCAGGAAAGAAAGCTCAGCAGGCAGTTCGCCCGCCAATATACGCTCATTACGGCGCCAGACAGGCTGGACAAGGTGGCCGAAGACCTGGCGCTGCATTTTGCCATGCGGGGCTATCGTGGCAAGGCAATGTTCGTCGCCATCGACAAGGCAACCGCCGTTGCCATGCATGACAGGGTCAAGGCCGCCATTGCCCGCCTGATCGCGCGGGATGAGGAGCGCCTGAAAACCGCCCATGAGGCGGAAGGCGCGGCGATTGCCGAACGGCTGATGTGGTTGCGCGAAGTCGATATGGCGGTTGTCGTCAGCCAGAGCCAGAATGAAATCGACGATCTGCGCAAGAAGGGCCTCGATATCCTGCCGCACCGCGAGCGCATACAGCGGGAAGACCTTGAGGCCAAGTTCAAGGACTCGAACGACCCGCTGCGGCTGGTGTTTGTCTGCGCGATGTGGATTACCGGCTTTGACGTGCCGACAATCGGCACGGTTTATCTCGACAAGCCGATGAAGAACCATACGCTGATGCAGACCATCGCCCGCGCCAACCGTCGGGCCGAWGGAAAAACATCCGGTGTCATCGTCGACTATGTCGGTGTGTTCCAGAACCTCCAGAAGGCGCTTGCGATCTATGCGGGCGGTGGGGGTGAGGAAACGCCGATCAAGGATAAGGAAGCGCTTGTCGTCTCCCTTGAGCAGGCTCTGGCTTCAGTGGGGGCTTTCGTTCGGCCATTGGGCGTTGACGCAAACGCGATCATGGCGGTTCGCGATTTCGATCGGTTGAGGCTGATTAATCAAGCCATTGAAATCCTGATTGCGCCCGACGAGCGCCGCCGCGAGTTCCTGCGCCTGACGGCTGCCGTCACCAGGGCATACAAGGCGTTGCTGCCCGACGAGCGCGCCGCGCCCTATCTCAGGCCGGTTGCCGTATTCCACACGCTCTCCGATGCAGTGAGGGCAAGGCTTGGTCCCGTCGATATATCCGCGATCTCCGCCCGCATTGCCGAACTACTCGATGAGAAGCTGGAAGGTGTCGCAATCCTGACGCCCATCGTCGAAGGTGATACTGCCGAGGGACGCGTGGACCTGTCCGGCATCGACTTCGATAAGCTGGCAGAACTTTTTGCGGTCAGTCCAAAGGTTACTGCCGAAAGGCTGCGCGAGGATGCAGAGGAAAAGGCGCGCAAGCTGACAGAAATCAACCCTACACGGCAGCATCTGGTGGAACGGCTGGAAAAACTAGTGGCGGACTACAATGCCGGTTCGGTCGATGCCGAACAATTCTTCGAGAAGCTGAAAGATTTCATCCGCGAAATGGATGTCGAAGAACGACGCGCCGCACGCGAGGAGCTGTCACAGGAAGAACTCGCGATCTTCGATCTGCTGGTCAAGCCAGAACCCAAGCTCACCAGGGCAGAGGAACAAGAGGTCAAACGGGTGGCCCGATCGCTGCTGGAGAAACTGCATGAGCTAACCGGCGCAATAGACTGGGTTCGCGGGCAAGAAACGCGGGGCGCGGTCTGGACCGCGATCAGACAGCGCCTCAATGAACTGCCGGAAAATCCTTATCCGCAAGCGTTGTGGGACAGCAAGGTGGAGCAGGTCTGGGATTTCGTATTACAGCGGTATGCATAGCGCCTCCCAGTACGACGATGACGTTCATTGCAATCGCCGGTTCGGATCATGTCCACGCCCTCAGTCCTCGCTCGATCTCCGCGTAGGCATCTTTCTTCCACTGGTTCAATTGCTCCTGCTGTTCAGCCATCAGCACATCGATCTCCTCGTCGGTGAGCGGGCTGAAGTGCAGGCTTTCACGCGATCTCTTCAACGCAGCGTCACCTTGGGCGTCCAGGGACGCCCTGGTCTTAGCAAGAACCTCTTCGAGCGTCATGATCTCCGTGCTCCTGTCTGTTTTCGCACCACCCGAGAACTGCCTTTTTCGGCGAGCTGCCAGGATGCTCCGTTTGAGCCGGGTTGGACGCCGGCGGGCACGTCATCAAGCGCGATCCACATCGAGGAAGCGAAGGTCACGACGCTCCCCTTTCGGTATTCCAGCGCTCTCTGATAACAACCAGAATAGCGGACGCCGCCGCCTTCAAGCTCTGCGATGCGGGCGGAGAGCGCCTTTAGCTTCACGCCTGTGGCGGCTGTGGTGGCCGCGACGAGTGCGTGAACCATACGCCTGCTCACCGGCCGCTGAAGCTGTTCTTCCGTGAAGTTGCCATCAAGCCCGGTTCGGATCTCCTCCGTGCGCGCCGCCATAATAACGAGTTGCTCGTTCGCGTCCGTCTCGGTCATTGCCCCATGCTCCCGAAAATTTCCTCGACCAGGGCGCCTGGTAGGCTGCGGCTTTCATCTAAAATTATGGCAAGTGCCTCGATCCCCTCACGGTGACTGTGCACAAAATCCTCGGCGAGGATCGAAAACGCGCGGCGCAACTCGTCGCGCCGATCGCTCCATGAGCCGAGGAAAAAGGCATGCTCCAGAAGCAGTTCATCCGATTTCGACAATCCGGTTTCCGGCGCCGCCGCATGGCCGGCTAAAGCAGTAATCGCGTAGGCAGTTGCAATCGCGCCGTGGTGACGTCCGCGTTCAAGAAGGTCACCAGGAGACTGGAGGGTCACCTCACTCCGGTTGACATGGAGCACGCCGATCCCATGGCCGAGCGCCGCCAAGGCGTGCGCAGCCTCATGTAGCGCGACATCGCTAATCATCCCCGTCCTCACTCTGTCGCAAGTTGTCGACTTGTCGAGGGTAGCAAATCGCGAACTTGCTCGGCGTTATGCGTCACGGGCTAAGCCGCGACTGAGTACCCGGATCATGTTACCGAGCGCGCGCTGGACTGCAGCGTCRTTGGCCTCTTCCATCGGGTTGAGAAAGTTTAAGCTCTCCAATACGACGGCAAGTTCGACTTCGTCGACCTCGAGCGTGATCACGCGGCGGCCAGCCTTTCGCCGGGCCCGATAGCGGCGTTGGCGAGTGGCAGCACTCATCGTTCATCCCCGTTTATTGGTCGATCTGGCTGAGCGTAGCCGTCATGGATCGGATTCCTTTCGCGCATGAGACGGGCGGCGAGTGAGCCCGCCACCCGACCCGGCATATCGGCTACTCCGGCATGGGATACTTGGCGCGCATCGCAGCCTTCTTGGCCGGCGACGGGATATAGGCGATGGTGTTCATCGAGGCTGCGTTGTAGGCAGTCTCAATGTCCACATCACTGAGCGACGGGAACTGCGCACGGATGCGAAGGCACATCGCCGCGTCAAGCCGCTTGCTCTCGTCGGCGTCTATCTCGTCCTTTTCGGTCGTGTCGTCGTCGCGCAATCCGATGGCGGCAAAGGTTCCATCGACAAATCCGACGATGTAGAAGGTCGCTTTTTCTAGGTCAGTCATTGCTTCACTCCTTTCGTGCCCAGATCATCGGCTCTGGACTTGCCGTCTCTACGTTTATGAACCCCGCCCGCGAGGCGGGGGTTTATTACGTAGTAATAGGGTGGGKGTGCASCACACAGCGACATAGCAGTGTGTGCGGCTTACCTGAGGTAGAAAATCAGCCGTTCTCATTTGCAATCACCAGTAGGGTCTTTTCCCGGCTTGTTCCGGGATGACGAACGACAGTTTTGATGTCGCCCTTATCCTGCAAAACATGCATGGCGCGCTCGAATTCGCGCTTGTTTATGCCCTCGCGTTCGTTGCTGGCRCCGAACAACGTCGGCGGATAGGTGCGGGCGCTGATGGAGGGCGAAAAGGTCTGCCCATGTTCAAGACCGGCGCGCATCAACTTCATGAACACGCGCTGGGCGCGATCCGCCTTACCGATGTCCGACCCCGCCCGTTCCGGCTTGTCGGTGCAGCGATATGCGCCGCAATCCCAAACCAGATTCACGCGCCGTCCCGTCGGGCTATAGTTGGCCTTCTGCGAGACCAACATCCGACGACCATCATCGATACCGCCGCCCTTGCCTTCGTCATCGGCGTCGTCAGGGCGGCGCATATAGACCGTGGAGCGCCCGGTATTCGTCCATGCCGTCGAGCCGGACGAGCCGGTTTTGTTGGCAATGCCGCCTTGTGACGGATGGCTCAAGATCATGATCGCGGTGTCATAGAGCTTGCCGAGATGGCTGAAGATATTCGAGGCGCGAGTCGCGAGGGAGCGGTCAATCTCGTCGCAAACGATGGCTTGGGCCCGGTTGTCGATGATCACGAGCGCCGGGCGGATTTGGGCGATCTGCTCTTCAAGCGCGTTGAAGATCGGGGTTCTCACAAGCCGGTGCCGCTGCGGGCTATCGAGCAGCGCTTTATCCAGCCGCGCCGACAGGTCGTAAACGCGCAGATCGCGAAGCTCACGAAGATCAAATGCCTCGGCGGCGGCAGCGGCCTCCAGGCGGCGTTGGAGTTCGAATTCGTCGTCTTCGGCTGAATAAAACAGGCACGGACCACGAACTCCAACTGGCGCACCGAGCCAATGGGTTTGGGGACAGGCTGCGATCGGCATGGCAACGGCGGCAGCGAGTTGCAGGGCAACCGTCGTCTTGCCGCCGCCGCCGGGACCACTGAGGTAGGAAAGTTCTCCGGCGGGGAAGAAATCGAAGCCGTCGATAAATTTCCGGGCCGGAATCTCGCGGCCGGCGAAGGACGAAACACGGATGCCTTCGAGATGTGCCTCAGCGATTTTGCCGTGGGGGCCGCCGTCCATTAGCGCCATCCCTTCTCGCCGGGATAGGGAATTGCCCGCCGGTATCGGCGATAATCGTCAAAAAGCCGGATCCACTGTTTTTCGATTTCGGCAACGAGCGGATCGGAGGGCACCTGCGGTTCGAGCGTTCCCAATAGCCTGCGTCGAGATTTAAATTCGCGTGTGAAATCGGCGCGCGACGAGCGGACGATTGCCAGCAGTCGTTCCTGGCGCCGGCGGCGAAGAAGGTCGAGCCGCTGCTGGTGCTCGGACTGGCCGGCGATCGCCTTCGCAAACACATCTTGGGGCCGGCAGCTGCTGGCCCTCGAAATGCCGGGGGTGCGGTTCATTGTGACGCGTCTCCCTCACCGTCGAGGGCTAGGCCAAGCGCATCCTCCCATGGGATCGACGGATCACGCTCGAATTCGCAGCGGATGCGCTCGGCAAGATCGGCAGGGAGGTCGACCATAGCGGCTTGTTCCCGCGCGCGGCATTCTAGATCGGCGATCTCCTTTTTGATTCGCTGCAGGCCGAGGATGTGCCGTGCCCGCTGTTCGATGATCTCGACCGATGGGATGACTTTCTGCACGCCGTGTTCGACGAGCCCGGCTTCAAGCCACTCAATGAACTGGTCCGACGACATCGCGTTCAACTCGACGCGCCGGCCGTCGGCGAGGAACAGCACTTCGTTATGAGTGGCGCCGTAGCGTTGAAGGCCCTTCATCACCTTGTGGTGGTTGCCCTCGATCTGCTGGTGCTCGGCCTGCAGCCGCATCTCTGCGGCCTGTTCAAGCCTCAGGCCCAGGCGCCGAATGTCCGGAGTGCTGGTGAATGTGTAGCGCGTGCTGTCCGATCCCAGCGTGCCGAAGATCCTGATTCCGGCGATGTCGAGATCGTGCGCGACCAGGATCGGAAGGCCTTGTGCGGAAAGCCGGTCGACCAGCGCCCTGGCAGCGACAACCGACATGCCCTTTGTCGACATGACCGCGATATCAAAGCGCTCCGCGATCCGTGTTGCCCGCAACAGCGGCTCGAAACCTTCCTTTTCAAGGAACAGCACCGCGCCGTAGCGGTCGCCGGGACCGGCAGTCTGGTGCAGGCCGCCGGTCGAGATCAGCGCGCCGGTGTCGTGCCGCCGTTGGCGCTGGAGATATTCACGAACATGCAGTGTGCCGAGCGGTATCGAATGATCAGTATGCGGCTCGACCAGATGGCCGCGCGCATCGTAGACCACATCCCAATGCGCCGAAGTCTCTGGGTTTTCCTCCATGAAGGCCGGCAACAGCGTTTGGGTGAAATAGACATCGTTCAGTTTGCTGTGGCCGGTCATCTCTAGTATCGCCGGTCGCGCCGCGTACATGATCTGCCTTGCGTTTGCGGGCAGCGTGCCGCCTGCGCTGGCTTTCAGATAGGCTTCCGCCATCGCCAGATAGGCAGCGTCCTTGATCGTGTATCCCCGCCTGATCGGCCTGTGCGACTTGCGCAATGCCGACCCAATGGCAGCGGCGATGCATCCCCGGAACGGCGTCAGGTCAGGCGTTTTTCCATCGCTGATCAGCGCAATGGCCGGTGTCGTGATGGCAATGGTCAGATGATAGGAACCCTTCGGAACCTGCCCCAGTCCGCAGAAAAGACCGCAGCCATTGAAATAGGAATCGCCGCCGGAATAAAGCGACAGTTCGGCGACGGTCGGGGTCCGATTGACGATCAGGGTGATGTCGTCCGCACCGTTGCGGCCTTTCTGTCTGGCCCAGACCTGAACGATCACAGGGACCGCGCCACCGATCACTGCCAAGGCTTTTTCGATCTTGTAGGAACCGCCGAAAGAATCCTCGGGGACCGGCAAGAGCTTCGGTGGCGGCGGAGCAAGACGGTTCAGCACGTCGAGCGAGAGTTCGGATGCGGGCGCTTCAGGGTCGATGTAACGCTCCGACGCGTCCGATTGACCTCGCTCAACCGGATCTCCGGAAGCGTTACACAACTCGACGCCGAACAGATTTGCGAGGTCTTGCGCCGTGCCGCGCGCTGCTTCTATCAGTTCCTTGAACGCCGGGGCCGAATACCAATTCGGATGTGTCAACATCGGCATTGCTGCCGGTCCCGCGAGCTGGATCGCCTGATTGCCCCAGGCGGTCGCCTGCGGATCAATCGGCAGTGCGTCGCCGAACCGGATCGTGATCCTGGTCCCGGTGGCGATGTCGCTGTCGCCGGTCGCGGTGACGATGGTCTCGCCGGTGGTGCGGTCGAAGTCGAGTTCCTGGCGGACCTTGCGGCTCTCGACGATGATCTTGCCGCCCGAGGCGAATGCGGCACCAGTCGCGACGCGCAGTCCGTTGCCAACCATGCCTCGGGTTGGGCGCCGGATTAGCTTGGTCGACATCATCGGCCGCGTGACGGAAAAGAGCTCGACCACCTTCTCGGGCGCGATCCCAGGACCATTGTCCGAGATAACGAACGTGTTAATGTCGACTTCGACCAGGGTCACCGTTGCCGCAGCGTCGAGGGCGTTGTCGACCAGTTCCTTGATCGCCATCCGGCGCAGGTGAGCCTTGGGCGCCCCAGCCTTCTGAGATAATCGATCCGGGTGCAGAAATAGGCTGGCATCCGTTCTGACGAACTCAATCGCCGCCGCCTGCTTCTTCCCTGCACGATGTCGGCGCACACGCTCGCGGGTTTTCTCGCGTTGTGTAACGCTTCGCTCCGCTGGCCTGTGGAAAGGCGATTGCGACATAACGGCTCCTCTCTTGCTCGGAACCGCCGCGATCTTGCGCGCGCTGCTGGATAGGACTAATTTTCAAGGCGCTTCCAATCGCCTTTTTTGTCCTTCGAACCGCCGCGTCCTCGCGGCGGTTTTTACGACTGTTCGCCCGCTAGAATGCGGTCGAGTGCGGCGGTCAGGATTAGCACTCGTTTGCCGATGCGGAGATGGGGAATCTCGCCGCGCCGGACAGCTTCATAGGTTTGATTGCGGCCGATACCCAGTCTCTCTGCCGCCTCATCGACGCTGGATGTTTCGCGCCTGTCTCCGTGCTTCCTCGTCATCGTCGTGTCCTTTCTGACGTTGGTAAGCCGCGAGCGTTTGAGCCCACAGCTCCTTTCTCATGTTCGTGAGAAACGTGGCAGCTTCAGCGCTGCTTGACAAGCCCTTTCTCTTGATCGTAAGAAAATGGAGACAGGAAGGGATAACCGATGACAAATGAAGAGAAACGAATAGGACGTCCGATAAAGGAAGCGGAGCCCGGCAAGAGGGTCTCACTGGGCCTCAAGGTCACGGCGGCCATAAAGTCGAAACTCGACAAGGCGGCGCGCGAAGTAGGACGCACCCAGAGCCAGGAAGCCGAGGTGCGGCTTGAGCGATCATTCAATGAAGAGGAAGCTTTTGGCGGACCGGACGTGAAGCGAACGCTTTACCTCGTCGCCGCCCACTTCGGCGCCGCCGGTCAGAGGGCCGCGATGGCGGCGGGGCGCGATGACTGGAAAGAGGATACCTGGGTCAATGATCCTGACTGCTATCGCCCGGCAGCGCTTGCCGCAATGGAAGCTCTGCTATTCGCGCAGCCGAATTGGACCGCCGAGGACGTGCGCCTCCAAATCGAGGCGCTGAAGGGGCGCGCGATGAGCCACCTCGCGAACGCTGGGATCATTAAGTTCAAGTTCGGAAATGACGGAGAAGACAGGGAGGATTGATCTAATGTCAGTACGCAAGCGCGAATGGACCACACCGAAAGGCGAGCAGAAATCTTCGTGGGTCGTTGACTATACCGACACCGGCGGCAAGCGCCGGCTGAAGACTTTCACGCGGAAGAAGGAAGCCGATCGGTTTGCCGCTACGGCTGCTGTCGAGGTGAGGGAAGGGACGCACGTTGCCGATTCAGCAAGCGTGACTGTCGAGAAGGCCGGCTCGCTATGGATCGCCTCTGGTGAGAATGCCGGCCTTGAACGCTCGACGGTCAATCAGCGCAAGAGTCACTTGGAGCATCACATCCTGCCGATGATCGGTCAGATGCTGTTGTCGAAGCTCACCGTGCCGGCCGTGCGCGATTTTGAGGACCGTATGCGGAAAGAAGGCCGATCGCCGGCAATGGTGAAAAAGGTACTGACTTCGCTCGGCTCAATACTCGCGGATGCTAGTGAGCGTGGCCTTGCAGCCCGCAATCCGGTGCGGGATATCAAGGGAACCAGGAAGGGCCGGGATAGGCGGCAGGAGAAGCGCCAGAAGGGTAAACTTGGGGTCGGAGTGGATATTCCCACCCGCGACGAGATCAAGGCGCTTCTCGGCGCTGTAGAGGGCAACTGGCGCCCGCTGTTGTTGACCGCAGTCTTTACCGGCATGCGCTCGTCGGAGTTGCGTGGCCTGCGCTGGCAGGACGTCGATTTCAAGCGCGGAGAGATCAGCGTCCGTCAACGGGTCGATCAGTTCCGGGAAATGGGGCCACCGAAGTCGGAAGCTGGAGCGCGGACAATTCCCGTGCCGCCGCTTGTCATCAACGCCCTCAAAGAGCTGAAGCTCAAGCAGGGGAACAAGCCGGGCCTTGTGTTCGCCAATCCCGACGGTGACTCACGCTCACACTCGAACGTCGTCAGGAAGGGCCTCCAGCCGGCGATGGTACGGGCGGGTGTGACGATCGATACTGGCGAGGTCGACAAGAAGGGCAACCCCATCCTCAAGGCCAAGTACACGGGCTTACACTCGCTCCGCCATTTCTATGCGAGCTGGCTGATCAATCGCAAAGAGGACGGTGGTCTTGGGCTGCCTGCGAAGATAGTTCAGGAACGGCTCGGGCATGCTTCGATCGTGGTGACCATGAATTTGTATGCGCACCTGTTCCCACGCTCGGATGATGGAACAGAGCTGGCACAAGCAGCGAACATCCTGCTCAGCTAACTGCAACATGCATGCAACACGAGAGCAAAAAGCTCTTTAGAAACAAAAGGCGGCAAAAGCCTGCAAATCCTTGTACCCCGGTTCAATTCCGGGCGAGGCCTCCAACATCTTCCACATGCCAGAATCTGTCCGAAATGCCGCTGGCTCAGCGGTGCGGCATCGGCATTTTCGATGCTACCAGACCCGCTGGCCGGGCGAAAAATCGAATTGTGACGGATTGATTCCCGTGAGGCGGTAGAGCGCCTTCAGGCCGCCCCTGCGGATTTCCGCCTGATATTCCCGATCGCTCAATTCAGGCCCGTCATCGATATCGGGGCCGGCGCCAAGCAGCCGTCGCATACCCTGCGGCGAAATGCAGGTGAAGCTGCGAATGTCGCCGCTGCTGTATTTGATCAGCAGCAGGCGGGCATCGGCGTTGTAGTGAAGGGCTTCTATACCGCGCGATTGGATCAGGAAGGTTTGCATGCGCACACCCATAGCGGAAGGTGAGGGCGCCGCAACAAAATGGTTGACGTAACGTTAATGCGCATGCGGCTAGCAAGGGCTGGACGTGCCCGCCGCTGTTTCAAAACGAACGGAGCACCTGCAAAAACCGTGTCCGCCGGCATGAGACTGCTGCAGACGTCATGCGGGATATCTCGAGTGCGCTTCGGCGCCCTATCGCCTCCAGGTCGTTTCGCCGTCCAGCAGCCCGCAGCAAAATATGCCAATCAGCGCTGCGATGATGAAAAAATCGAACAGCGTGAAATACTCGAAAATCGCAGACACGGCCTGCTCCTCCTATTTCCTCCGATGCAAATCATAACATGAAGGGGCGGAAGGTTCCACGCTGGAGTTGCAGCATCCTCCCGTCTTCTGTGGCACGGAAGAGGCGCCGGCCGGATTCTTTTCGCCGGCGGCTGCCAAGCCTTGAAAGCATCCGTGGCGGAGATTAAGAGACGAGGGACAGGAACCGCTTTTTAAGAGCGAGAGGACATGATGGATTTCGAAGCAGCGCGCGCAAAGATGGTCGATACCCAGGTTCGCACGACGGACGTTACCTCGCATTCCGTGCTGACGGCGTTTCTCACGGTGCCGCGTGAGGCCTTTGTGCCGGAGAAGGCGAAGCTGCTGGCTTATATCGACAACGATGTCGAGATCTCCGCAGCCGCACCGGGAAAGCCGGCCCGCTTCCTGATGGAGGCCTCGCCGCTCGCCAAGCTGCTGCAGCTGGCGGCGATCACCAAGGATGATTTCGTGCTCGAAGTCGGTTGCGGCACGGGGTACACATCGGCGCTGCTGTCGATCATTGCCGGCTCGGTCATCGCGCTTGAATGTGACGAGACGCTGGCCACTGAAGCGAAGGCGCAGCTGGCCGGCTACGCCAAAGTCGAAGTCGTGACCGGCTCGCTCGAAAAGGGCTACGCTGCCGGCGCYCCCTATGATCTGATCTTCGTCAACGGCGCAGTCGAAGAGGTTCCGGCCGCCCTTCTCGGTCAATTGCGCGATGGTGGCCGTCTGATTACGGTCGAAGGTTACGGCAATGCCGCCCGCGCCAAGGTCTTCGTCGCCGAGCGCGGCGCTGTTTCGGAAAATGTCTTCTTCAATGCCTCGGTCAAGCCGCTGCCGGGTTTCGCCAAGGCGCGCGAATTCGTTTTCTGACATCGTTCTTATCGACGAAATTCAGCGACGGGCGTCATCGGCGCCCGTTTTTTATCAATGCCGCCGGAAAGCCTTCACAAACATCATTTACGCTGACGCGACCATGTCGGACCGGATGGAGGCTGTGCGCTGAAGTTCTGTTTCATGCGTGTCGCCGCCGCAAAATCGCGACAGGCTTTGCGGGTGGCAAACATTGGGTAACAAAACTGTGCATGGCGGCATTCATTTGATTCGCGATGATTTTTTTCACGCCTGGGGTATTCTAAGGTCGTGGTGATTCGGATGAATGCTCCACGCCATCCGGTCGTTGTTTTGGGATAACGGGGATAGAAATGGCTCAGCCAAGTGTAGCGCGTGAACCGTCCATGGAAGAAATTCTGGCCTCCATCCGCCAGATCATCGAAAGCAATGAGCCCGGCGCCGGCAAGGCGATTTCCGCATCCCTGCCGCCGGTCTACGGCGCCGACGAGGATGACAACGGCTCGGAAATCCATCTGACGGTCGACGACACCTATGCCGGCGTGGAATTCCCCGAACCGGTCATGCGCTCCTCCGATCCGCGTTTTGTCGCCGCCAATTCGGCCGGCACGGCTCCCGAAGCAGAAGTGCCGGCCCGTGCGCTGTCGCTTGCCGATGTCGCCGCCCGTGTGCGCGCCGCCTCCGAGCGCAGCGCCGTGCAGGCCGGTCAGGCCCTGCGTGAAATTCCGAGCGGCTTCCGTCAGCCCGAACCGCAGCCGGCCGTGATGCCGGAAGCGCCGCGCGCCGCGGCACCACAGCCGCAGCAGTCGCAGCCTGTTTTCGCGGCTGCCGCAGCGCCCGTTCAGCATGTTGCGATCCAGCAGCCGGCCGAGCCGGTCGTTATGGAAACGCCTGAGGTGGCCGTCGCCGAGCCAGCGCCTGCTATCGAAACAGTGCCGCCGGCTTTGGAACCCGCTCAGTCGTCGACCGACCGTTTCCTGCCGAGCGTTATGGACGAGGTCCAGCCGACGCTGCTTTCGGAGGATGCCGGCCTGCAGATCAGCCGCTCCTTCGAGGAGCTCGCCGCCGCAATCGACGGTGCCGAGCGCCGCTCGCTGGACGAGATCGCAGAGGACATGCTGCGCCCGATGCTGCGCGAATGGCTGGATGATAATCTGCCGACACTGGTCGAGCGGTTGGTGCGCGAGGAAATCGAGCGCGTGGCCCGCGGCCCGCGCCGCTGATCGGATTGCTTTTTCCTGAAAAGCCGCTCCGGTCTCCGGKGCGGCTTTTTTATTGACTTGGCCGTGACCATCCTATTTACAAACGCCCATCCTCGAACCTCGAAATTGGTCAGAAAATGCTCGACAAGACCTATGATTCCGCCGCCGTCGAACCGAAAATCGCCGCGATATGGGATGAGGCGGACGCTTTCCGCGCCGGCGCGAACGCCAAAGCCGGGGCCGAGACCTTCACCATCGTGATCCCGCCGCCGAATGTCACCGGTTCGCTGCACATGGGCCATGCGCTGAACAACACGCTGCAKGACATCCTGGTGCGCTTCGAGCGCATGCGCGGCAAGGACGTGCTCTGGCAGCCGGGCATGGACCACGCCGGCATCGCCACGCAGATGGTGGTCGAGCGCAAGCTGATGGAACAGCAGCTGCCCAGCCGCCGCGACATGGGCCGTGAGGCCTTCATCGACAAGGTCTGGGAGTGGAAGGCCGAATCGGGCGGCCTGATCTTCAACCAGCTGAAGCGTCTGGGTGCGTCATGCGACTGGTCGCGCGAACGTTTCACCATGGACGAAGGCCTGTCGAAGGCCGTTCTCGAGGTTTTCGTCACGCTCTACAAGGAAGGGCTAATCTACAAGGACAAGCGCCTCGTCAACTGGGATCCGAAGCTGCTGACGGCGATCTCCGACCTTGAAGTCGAACAGCATGAGGTCAAGGGCAATCTCTGGCATCTTCGCTATCCGCTCGAGCCGGGTGTCACCTACCAGTACCCGATCGCTTTCGACGAGGAAGGCAAGCCGACCGAATGGGAAACGCGCGACTATCTGGTCGTTGCCACCACGCGTCCGGAAACGATGCTGGGCGATACCGGTGTTGCCGTCAATCCAGAGGACGAGCGTTACAAGTCGATCATCGGCAAGCATGTCATCCTGCCGATTGTCGGCCGCCGCATTCCGGTCGTTGCGGACAGCTACGCCGATCCGACGGCCGGTACCGGTGCCGTCAAGATCACGCCGGCGCATGACTTCAACGACTTTGACGTCGGCAAGCGGGCTGGTCTGCGCTCGATCAACATCCTGAATATCGACGGCACGATCACCATCAAGGACAATGAGGATTTCCTCGAAGGTCTCGACAATCCGGCGGCGCTGCACGGCGCCTGGGACCGCCTGGAAGGGCAGGACCGCTTCTATGCGCGCAAGGTCATCGTCGAGATTTTCGAAGAGGCGGGCCTCGTCGACAAGATCGAGCCGCACAAGCACATGGTCCCGCACGGCGACCGCGGTGGAGTGCCGATCGAGCCGCGGCTGACCGAACAATGGTATGTCGATGCCAAGACGCTCGCCGAACCGGCGATCGCCTCGGTCCGCGAAGGCCGCACCAGAATGGTGCCGAAGAGCTGGGACAAGACCTATTACGAATGGATGGAAAACATCCAGCCCTGGTGCGTCTCCCGCCAGCTCTGGTGGGGTCATCAGATTCCCGCCTGGTACGGCCCGGACGGCCAGGTCTTCGTCGAAAAGACCGAGGAAGAGGCGCTGCAGGCGGCGATCCAGCACTACCTCTCGCATGAGGGGCCGATGAAGGCCTATGTCGAGGACCTGCTCGAAAACTTCAAGCCGGGCGAGATCCTGACGCGTGACGAGGACGTGCTCGACACCTGGTTCTCCTCAGCGCTCTGGCCCTTCTCGACGCTCGGCTGGCCGGACGAGACGCCGGAGCTGGCGCGTTATTACCCGACCAATGTTCTCGTTACCGGCTTCGATATCATCTTCTTCTGGGTCGCTCGCATGATGATGATGGGCCTGCACTTCATGAAGGACGAGGACGGCGAACCCGTCGAGCCGTTCCAGACCGTCTATGTCCACGCGCTGGTGCGCGACAAGAATGGGCAGAAGATGTCGAAATCGAAGGGCAACGTCATCGACCCCTTGGAGCTGATCGACGAATACGGCGCCGACGCGCTGCGGTTCACCCTGGCGATCATGGCGGCGCAGGGCCGCGACGTGAAGCTCGATCCGGCCCGCATCGCCGGCTACCGCAATTTCGGCACCAAGCTCTGGAACGCCACGCGCTTCGCTGAGATGAATGGTGCGAAGAGCGACCCGCACTTCGTGCCGGAGGCCGCCGAACTCACCATCAACCGCTGGATCCTGACGGAACTTGCCCGTACGGAACGTGACGTTACGGAAGCGCTCGAAGCCTTCCGCTTCAACGATGCCGCCGGCGCGCTCTATCGCTTCGTCTGGAACGAGGTCTGCGACTGGTATCTCGAGCTCTTGAAGCCGGTCTTCAATGGCGAAGACGAGGGCGCCAAGGCTGAAGCCCAGGCCTGTAGCGCTTATATTCTCGAAGAGATCTACAAGCTGCTGCATCCCTTCATGCCCTTCATGACCGAAGAGCTCTGGGCCCATACGGCAGGCGAAGGCAAAGAGCGCGACACACTGGTCTGCCATGCCGAATGGCCGGCGCCGTCCTATGCCGACGACGGGGCCGCCGACGAGATCAACTGGCTGATCGATCTTGTCTCCGGCATCCGCTCGGTGCGCGCTGAAATGAACGTGCCGCCGTCAGCGACAGCGCCGCTCGTCGTCGTCAAGGCCAACAACCTGACGCGTGAACGGCTGTTCCGCCACGACGCCGCCATCAAGCGCCTTGCGCGCGTCGAGGCGATATCGCTGGCTGACGATGCGCCCAAGGGTGCCGCTCAGATCGTCGTCGCTGAAGCGACCATCTGCCTGCCACTCGGCAAGCTGATCGACCTTTCCGCCGAAAAGGCTCGTTTGGAAAAAGCGATTGCCAAGATGGAAGGCGAGATCTCCCGCATCGACGGCAAGCTCTCCAACGAGAAGTTCGTCGCCAACGCCAATCCCGAAGTGGTCGAGGCCGAGCGCGATCGTCTTGAGGAACTGAAGGGGCAGATCGCAAGCCTGAGGACCGCTCTTTCCAGGGTGAGCGAAGCCGGGTAAGTTTCACGGACCCATTTTGGTAAGTTATTTCAAAGACGCGCCCTCTGCCGGCGCGTCTTTTTGTCGTTCTGGGCGCGCGCGATTCGGTCGTGAAAACGGCCAGTTTCAGGCGCGGAGCCTGTGGATTGTGGCTGAACGGGCATCCAGCTGGCGAAAACTGCCACTGTTGTCGGATTGATACAGCTTCTGCAATATTTGGAATGAAAACCCAAAAAAGCGCATCTGAGAGCACTAAGCTCGGAATAAAATTTTATTAACCAGATTTTTTGACGTGTCCGTCAATTTCTTTACGTAAATTGACAGTCACAATGGTTAGAGGCGCTGCCGTGGGGCGCGTTGCCATTTCCGGCGAACACTTACACTGTGTCGTCACATCAACTGCTGTAGTGGGGGAGACACAATGGCATCGCGTAGGTTTTCCAAGGGCGTAACGTCGCTCGTTCTTTTTTCGTCGCTTGCATCGCCGTCCTTCGCCGGCGGTCTGGAGCGTGGCGGCTATAACATCGATCAGCTGTTCGATACGTCGCCTTTCTCGTTTCAGTCGGGCGTCACCTACGTCACGCCGCAGCGCAAGCTGAAGGACGTCCGAGATACGGATACGTCGACATCTCCAGGCGGTGGCAATCTGAACAGCCGTCCAAACACCGCGGACGATACCTCAAATTACACCATCCCTTATATTGGCTTTAAGGCTGGTTTTGGCGATGCAATCGACTGCCTGGTCGACTATTCAGAGCCCTTCGGCGGGCATACCGACCCCGGTCTGAACTGGGCCGGTGCCAACAATAACATTGAGACAGAGATCAAAACCCGCAACTATGGCGGCACCTGCTCCTATCGTTTTGATGTCGGCCCTGGGCAGCTTCGCTTCATCGGCGGCGCTTTCTATCAGGAAGTCGAAGGCTTCAAGGAACGTCTGGTTTCAACCGTTCCGCTTCTGGTCGGTACCGGCAACGGCGTCGGCCGCCTCGATCTCGAAGATAGTGGCTGGGGCTGGCGCGCCGGTCTCGCCTACGAGATTCCGGAATATGCAATGCGAGCAAGCCTCGTCTATAACAGCCGCGTAAAATACGACAATCTGACCGGTACGGTGGATCTGACGCAGGTGACTGCACCATTTGCACCGCTGAATGGCGCTCCTTATGGAAGGGTCACGGACGTCTTCGGCTCTGCCGAAGCGCCGGATTCGCTTGAGCTTAAGTTGCAAAGCGGTATCGCTCCGGATTGGCTCGCCTTCGGATCGGTTAAGTGGACGAACTGGAGTGTCCTGCAGTCCGTGCCTTTCTGCCCAAAATCGACCAAGGGCTTAGTCGCCTGCACCTCCGGCGGTGCGACGGAGCTGACGTCGCTCGACCTTCTTTACCAGGACGGTTGGACCATCACCGGTGGTGTTGGCCACAAATTCAACGAACAGTGGGCAGGTGCAGTCAGCCTCACCTGGGATCGCGGCACCAGCCAGGGCTATGGCGCGCAGACCGATAGCTGGACGCTGGGGCTCGGTGCAGCCTTCACGCCGACCGAACATATCGAATGGCGCGTTGCCGGTGCCGTGGGCGTGTTGACGAGCGGTTCGTCCGGCGTTGTGACCCAGAACGGCGTCACGTTTGGAGATGATGTCTCCTATTCCTTTGACAACGACCTGGTCGCTGCGCTGTCGACGAGCCTAAAGATCAAGTTCTAATTCCCCGATTTGAAGAATTGAGGAGCCCGGCACTGCCGGGCTCTTCTTTATTCGCGCCCGTTAATCATGCCATTTCCCGATCCCGTTTTGTGACGATTCAGCAACACATTTTTACGACGTTTGGCGTATGGTGGTGGTGGGACGAATTTGTCCATTTCCCGCCACAAAGAGGGCGCAGCGTTATTTGCGGGCGAGGTGATGGCAGGCATACGGTGCGTGTAAATAGTAGTATGGGTCGATTTTTTTCCGGGTACATCAGGTCGTACGGCGCGATTGGCGACAATCGTTTGATTGCGGTCGTTTCGCTTTCCGAACAAGGCTGTTCCAGCCGCCAATCCGGCCTCGCGACGAAGTCGTCGATCCATTCATTGTCGTTGTTTTCGACCCGCTCGGATGAGCAACCCGGCTTTGCCGGAAATGTCGATACCGGTTTCGTCACATTTACCGTTTACGAATGCGATAAAGGCGGGAAGGCGAATACCGCACCTGCCGAAAGAGTGCCACGGAGATTGCAGTCGAGCCATGCCGGGAGCCGGGTGGTTCTGAAGGATGGGCTGAGAATATCCCCTTTGAGAAAAGGCCAGTGGGCTGGATGCGACGCGGGTAAAGGAGCCATGGAGCTCGCCGCGGGATCGCTCGCCTCGAAGAAATACATCCGCGGGATGCACGGTGCGAGCGCCGTTGCCGCCTGCCTGAGATGAGCGAAAGAAATCGGTTGAAATGGTGACGTCCGAGTTCAAACTGTTCAAATTCATGCTGGTGGGCATGTCGATAGCCGTAGCGCTGGCGCTGTCCGGTCCGTGCAGCGCATTCGACATCAAAGGTGGCGTCAGCAAGGAATCCGGACCCTTCGATCTCTTCAAGTTCGGCTTCAAAGCCTATAAAAACGGCCAGAAGGAAGAGGCGATCGAAGCTTATAAATACGCCGCCGAAAAGGGGCACACCGGCTCGCGCTGGGCACTCGCCAACATGTATGCCGAYGGCGAYGGYGTCACGCAGRATGATTTYGAAGCCTTCAAGATCTATAGCGAGATCGCCCAGCAGGGCGTCGAACCCGGCTCGGAAGATACGGGTTTCTTCGTCAACGCGCTGCTCTCGCTCGCCAGTTATTACAAGCATGGCATTGCCGGCAGCCCGGTCAGGATCGACCTCAGCCAGGCGCGCCAGCTATATTTTCAGGTCGCTTCAACCTTTGGCGTGCCCGAGGCGCAGTTCCAGCTGGCACAGATGATGCTGGCCGGCGAGGGCGGCAATGCCAGCCCGCAGCAAGCCAAGAAATGGCTGAACCAGGCCCGCAAGAGCGGCCATCCCGGCGCCATGGCGGTCTTCGGCAATATTCTGTTCGACGAAGGCCAGACGGCCCGCGGCCTGGCGCTGATGACGGCAGYGCTCGACCGCTGCAAACCCAAGGACTGCGGCTGGATGGAAGCGCTGCAGGAGCAGGCCTTCTCGGTTGCCAACGAGTCCGACCGCCGCACGGCGGTATCCCTCTCGCACACCATCGCGAGCGGTTCCGACGATTAGAGCGCCATACCTCTAATCGGACGCGCGGCGCTGTAGCTGGAAGCGTCAGGCCGCGAAATCGAAATAACCGATGACAGGCACGTGGTCGGACGGCTTTTCCCAGGCCCGCACATGTTTTTCGATCGCGGCCGATGTCATTCGGTCTGCAGCTTCCGGCGACAGCAGCAGATGGTCGATGCGGATGCCGTTGTTCTTCGGCCAGGCGCCGGCCTGATAATCCCAGAAGGAATAGAACTGCGTCGCATCCGTCGTCGCACGCACAGCATCCGTCAGCCCAAGATTTTCGAGCCTGCGGAACGCCTCCCGCGTCTGCGGCAGAAACAGCGCGTCGTTTTCCCAGACCTTGGGATCGAAGCAGTCGTGCGGTTCCGGGATGACATTGTAATCGCCGGCAAGGATCAGCATCTCCTCATAGGCCAGCCGTTCGGCGGCGAACGTCTGCAGGCGCTCCATCCAGGCGAGCTTGTAGGGATACTTCTCCGTTTCGACAGGATTGCCGTTCGGCAGGTAGATGCAGCAGACACGCAGGATGCGCGTATCGGACAACGTGAACGCCGCTTCGAGGAAACGCGCCTGTTCGTCCAGCGGATCGCCGGGCAGGCCGCGGTTCACTTCGAAAGGTGAACTCTTGGAGAGGATCGCCACGCCATTGAAGCCTTTCTGGCCGTGCGTCTCGACGTGATAGCCGAGCGCCTCGATCTCCAGCCGTGGAAAGCCCTCGTCGACCGTCTTGATCTCCTGCAGGCAGACGATATCCGGATCGGAATCCTTCAGCCATTGCGTGAGATTGTCGATGCGCGCCTTGACGCCGTTGATGTTCCAGGTCGCGATCTTCATGGCTCTGTCCCGTTCCGCATAATGCATGTCGCCCAGAAGTGTGCAGCGGTTCTGGGATAACGACAGGCATAAAAAACAAAGAGCTAAAGCGCACCGCGTGAATCAGCGTCAATGCAGCGCACTTTAGTGCGCTTCTTTTATCGCGGTCTTTCACCGGCGGACAAGACGATAAACCGGCCGGAAGGAATTCTTCGGCCGGTTTGATGGGGAGTCCGTGCGTTTAGACGTTCAGATCGAGAAACTGGTGCCACAGCCGCAGCTTGCCACCGCATTCGGGTTCTTGATCTGGAAGGACTGGCCAAGCAGATTGTCGACGAAGTCGATCTCCGAGCCCGCCATGTAGATGAGCGACAGGCTGTCGATCAGCACCTTGGCGTTGTTCTTCTCGACGATGATATCGTCGTCCGCTGCGCTGTCGGCAAGATCGAACTTGTAGGAAAAGCCCGAACAGCCGCCGCCTTCGACGGAGACGCGCAGCGCGCTCTTGCCGGCTTCGGCGCCGACGATCGCAGCGATACGCTTTGCCGCGGCATCCGAAAGGGTTACACTTGTATCCGTCATATTTCCTCCTGCCGGGGTCAAGATCCGGAGAGAATGGGTTTTGGCACTTGAATGTTCAAATGCCTGATATCAAAGAAACTTACCATGATCTTCGCGAAAAGGCGATGATGCGCCGAAGCGATTAGGGAAGAGCCTCTTTGCCGTTTCATCGACCTATAGGTATGAAGAGCGCAAAGCGGCGTCAATGGGCAGATGCGGCAACATGCAAAACGACGGTGAAGAATGACGATCGATACGCGTGCTTTGGGTTTCGGCAGTAGTGAAAGGGCGGTGTATGCGGCCGACCCCTGGACGACGCGCGGACGGCTCTATCAGGAGGACGGAAGCCCGACGCGCTCCGATTTCCAGCGCGACCGCGACCGCATCGTCCACACCACCGCCTTCCGCCGGCTGAAGCACAAGACCCAGGTCTTCATCGCCCAGGACGGCGATCATTACCGCACCCGGCTGACGCATACGATCGAAGTAGCGCAGATCGCCCGCGCTCTGGCCCGCGCGCTGAAGCTCGACGAGGATCTAGCCGAAGGCGTGGCGCTCGTGCACGATTTCGGCCACACGCCGTTCGGTCATACCGGCGAGGATGCGCTGCACGAGGTGCTGTTACCCTATGGCGGCTTCGACCACAATGCACAATCGCTGCGCATCGTGACCAAGCTGGAGAGGCGTTATGCCGAATTTGACGGCATCAACCTGACATGGGAAAGCCTGGAAGGTCTCGTCAAGCACAATGGTCCGCTTCTGACGCCTGATGGAGTCGGTACGCACGGTCCCGTTCCGCAGCCTATCCTCGATTATTGCGAACTGCACGATCTCGAGCTTGCAAGCTATGCCAGCCTCGAAGCCCAGGTCGCGGCGATCGCCGACGACATCGCCTATAATACCCACGATATCGACGATGGCCTGCGTTCCGGCTATCTGACTTTCGACATGCTGGAGGAAATCCCGTTTCTTGCCGGGCTGATGGCCGAGGTGAGCGAGCGATATCCGCACCTGGAGCCGAGCCGCTTCACCCATGAGATCATGCGCCGCCAGATCACCCGCATGGTCGAAGACGTGATCGGCGTCGCGCAGCAGCGCCTGTCGCTCTTGCACCCTGAGAGTGCGGGCGACATTCGCGGCGCCGGCCAGGTTATTGCGACCTTTTCCGAGGGGATGGCCGAGACCGACAGGCAGATCAAGGCGATGCTCTTCAAACGCATCTACCGCAATCCCGATATCATGCGCATCCGTGCCGGTGCCGCCCAGATCGTCACCGATCTCTTTGCCGCCTACATGGCCAATCCGAAGGAGATGCAAAGCCATTACTGGGTCGATCATATCGCCGGCCTGTCCGATGCGCCGAAGGCCCGTCATGTCGGCGATTATCTCGCCGGCATGACCGACACCTATGCGATCAGCGCCCACAGGCGGTTGTTTGACCACACTCCTGATTTGCGATAGGCAGCGGTCGCCCACGCCGAGGGCCGATTTTGAGCCTTTGGCACAGCCTATGCATGGAAGAGTGCGATGAACCTTTTTACCGACTTCGAAGCCAGGATCAAAACCGCCCTTGAACAGATAGAACTGGTCAGGGAAAAGCGATCCGAGCTCGATTTCGGCCGCATCACCGTCGAGCCGCCGCGTGACGCGAGCCATGGCGATGTCGCGACCAATGCCGCAATGGTGCTRGCAAAACCGCTCGGAACCAACCCGCGCGCGCTGGCCGATGTCATCATCGCCAAGCTGAAAGAGGATTCCGACGTCGCCGATGTCTCGGTCGCGGGTCCCGGCTTCATCAACATCCGTCTCGCCGTCGGCTACTGGCAACGGCTGCTCGCCTCGATGATCGGCGCCGGTACCGATTACGGGCGCTCGACGCTTGGAAAGGGCAGGAAGGTCAACGTCGAATATGTCTCGGCCAACCCGACCGGTCCGATGCATGTCGGCCATTGCCGTGGTGCCGTCGTCGGCGACGCGCTTGCCAACCTGCTCGCTTTTGCCGGTTACGGCGTCGAGAAGGAATATTACATCAACGACGCCGGCTCGCAGATCGACGTGCTCGCCCGTTCCGTCTTCCTGCGCTATCGCGAAGCGCTCGGCGAAAAGATCGGCGAAATCCCCTCGGGTCTCTATCCCGGCGACTATCTCGTACCCGTCGGCCAGTCGCTTGCCGCCGATTACGGGGTGCGGTTGCACAACATGCCGGAAGATCAATGGATGCCGATCGTCAAGGACCGGACCATCGACGCGATGATGGTGATGATCCGCGAGGATCTGGCGGCGCTGAACGTCCATCACGACGTCTTCTTCTCCGAACGCACCCTGCATGCCAATGGTGCGGCCGCGATCCGCACGGCGATCAACGACCTGACCTTCAAGGGCTATGTCTACAAGGGCACGCTGCCACCGCCGAAGGGGCAGCTTCCCGAGGATTGGGAGGATCGCGAACAGACCCTGTTCCGTTCGACCGAAGTGGGCGACGATATCGACCGGCCGCTGATCAAGTCGGATGGCTCCTACACCTATTTCGCAGCCGACGTCRCCTACTTCAAGAACAAGTTCGACCGTGGGTTCGACGAGATGATCTATGTGCTTGGCGCTGACCATGGCGGTTACGTCAAGCGCCTGGAAGCGGTTGCACGCGGCGTTTCGGACGGTAAGGCGAAGCTGACTGTGCTGCTCTGCCAGCTCGTCAAGCTCTATCGCAACGGTGAGCCGGTGAAGATGTCGAAGCGCTCGGGCGATTTCGTCACGCTTCGGGACGTCGTCGAAGAAGTCGGCCGTGATTCGGTCCGGTTCATGATGCTTTACCGCAAGAATTCCGAACCGCTCGACTTCGATTTCGCCAAAGTGACGGAACAATCGAAAGATAATCCAGTCTTCTACGTGCAATATGCRCATGCTCGCTGCATGTCGGTCTTCCGGCAGGCGAGGGAGGCCTTTCCCGACCTCGATGTCTCGCCCGAGAAACTCGCGAAAACCGTTGCAGGCATTGGCGATCCGGCCGAATTGCAGCTCGTCGCCAAGCTTGCTGAATTCCCGCGTGTCGTCGAGGCAGCGGCCCAGTCGCAGGAGCCGCATCGCATCGCTTTTTACCTCTACGACGTCGCCAGTTCCTTCCACGCGCACTGGAACAAAGGTAAAGATCAGACGGAATTACGATTTGTTAATGATAAAAACCGAGAATCAAGTATTGCCAGACTTGGGCTGGTGTACGCCGTCGCGTCGGTTTTGAAGTCGGGACTTGCCATTACAGGCACTGCCGCACCGGACGAAATGCGATAACGTCACCATTTCCCCACAATGCGCTGGCATTTGAGCGTTGGCGTTTGCGAGTGGGATAGGCATGGCTGATAAACAACTTGCGTATGATACGCGCGGAAAAAACGATCTGTTTGCCGACGATGATCCGTTGGCTGAACTTGCCCGTATCGTCGGCTTCGAGCCGCGTGTTGCAGCGAATACGGTGACCGAGGCCGGACGCCGCGAGCCCGCCCTCGATCTCGAGGACGAGCTGGGGCGTGAGTTCGACCGTTACGATTCGCCCCGTCCGCTCGCAGAGCTCGACCGGCCCGCCGAGCCGATCTCTGATGACATGCCTGAAGATTACGTCGAGCCGGTTCTCGATGCTTCTCCGGCCACCGAAAATGCGGAGGTTCCTGAGCCGGTTTCCGTCGCCGCGGTTGAGGCTGAAGAAGCAGCTGTGCCTGCCACAGGGAATGGGGAAGCGCCGGCCGCCGACTGGGCGGAGCAGCTTTCCCCCGAGCCCGAGGCATCGCTGCAATCAGCATTCGGCGGTGCACGCGACCTGATCGAGGAGCTTGAGCTGTCGATCGGCGCCGCACCCGTCTCTTCGCTGGCGCAGCCCGCCAAGGCGCCGCAATGGTCGGCTGCCAGCATCAGGCTGCCACTTGCCAATTTCCATGCTCCGAAACGCGAGGAACCGGTTGTTTTGCCGGAGCCTGTGGCCGAAACGGTCGTGGCACCGGCAGCTGAAGTGCCGTCCGTCGATCTTCTTGTAGTCGAGCCTGAACCTGTCATCGAACCGCCGGCGCCTGTCGCCGCTATCGAGCCTTCCGAGGAATTCGAATTCGCTTCACCGTCGCTTGGCTTCCCCGCCGAACTCGACCGCCATGATGAGGTGATCGCGCCGGAAGAGACTGCCGAGGCCGAAGAATTCGTCGAAGTCGAGGAAGAACTGGAGGATTTCGGGTCCGATGCCGGTTTCGATCTCATCGCCGCCGCCGTCGAGGGCGAGATCCAGGCCGATGCCGCGCTGACCGAGGTCGTGCCTGATGTTCCGCACACCGCCGGCACTTTCGATCTTGACGATCTGCTCGCCGACGTCTCGCGTTATCCGGTGCCGCAACGTGCCAATCCGGCCCCCGTCACACTGCAGGCCGCATCGACTGAGGCCGCGCCCGTTCCTGCCGCCCCCGTGGCAGACGCACCTGTCCAGGCCGAGGTGATCGCCCCCCCACCGGTCGCCGTCGCCACAGCACCCGTCCGGCCTGCTCCGGTCTATGCTGTCGAAGCCGCAAGGCCAGTCGCGCCGCAGCTTGCAGAGGTCGTTGCGCCAGAGCCTGCCGCAACGGCATATTCTCGGGCGCCGCAGCCGGTACCGGAAGCCGAAGACCCCTTCGCCGGCCATGATTTCGAGTTGGATCTTGCCGGCATCGAGTTGGAACTCGCCGATCTCGATTTCTCTGAGCCGTCCGAGCCCGCGCCGCAGCCTGAGACGCCAGCGCCTGCTCCCCAGCACGTCGCGGCCGTCTCGCCTCTGTCCGCTCCCGTTTTTGCTCCTGAGCCGCAAACTCCGGCTTACCAGCAGGTTGCTGCCCCCTCGCGGCCGGCTCAGGCCTTCGTTCCCGAGCCGCCGGCTCCAGCTCCGGCTCCGGCTTTCAACTGGGCGTCCGCCGGCGACTCAACCGAAGACCTGCCATTCGATCCGGCGATGATCTCTGACCCGGAGGATCGTCCCGAGACCGTCGACGACATGCACGTGCCGGCGCTGCCGCCAGTGGAGCAGCCCGCCCCGGTCGCGAAAACCGCAGATTACGAGTTCGATCTCGACGCAGAGATCGCCAGCTTCTTTGAACCGGCCAAGCCGCGGGAAACACCGGCGCCTGTCCGGGATACGGCTGCCGCCGCGGCAAAGCATGTCAAGCCTACCATCGCCGACGGCCTCGATGATTTCGAACGGGCGCTGGAGGAGGATTTCCGCCGCAGTGTGCGTGAACCGGTCGAGCGCCGCGAGACCTCCGAAGTCCGGATCGAATCGGCAAGCCAGGCCGCTGATTTCAGCCGCGCCCGGTCGATGCGTCGGCTGCTTGCCGGGGCCGTCGTGCTCGTGGTCTTTGCCGGCGTCGGTTATGGCGTCTATTCCTCCGTCTGGAACGGCGAGGGGCTCGGTATTGTCGCGTCCGGTGAGCCGCGCGTGATCGCCGCCGACAAGGAGCCAGTGAAGGTCGTTCCGGAAAATCCCGGCGGCAAGACCGTGCCGAACCAGGATAAGGCCGTCTACGACCGCGTTGCGGGTTCTGCCGAAGAGCCGAAGCAGAAGGCGCTCGTATCTTCCGACGAGGCGCCCGTCGATGTCGTCCAGCGCACGCTGACACCGGAAGCGCTGCCTGAGGACGACGAGAACGCCAACGCCGACGATCAGGTCACGCCGACTGCGGTCGGTGAGACGGAGGATCCGCGTCTGTTGCCAACCCAGGACAACGCCGACAACGCTCCGACAACCGACGCCGACAAGACGCCGTCTGTTTCGCCGCGCAAGGTCCGCACGATGATCGTCAAGCCTGACGGTACGTTGGTCGCCCGCGACGAACCGGCTCCCGTCGACCAGCCGGCGCCGTCTGCCCCGGCGACGCAGCCTGCCCCGGCGACGCAGCCTGCCCCGGCGACGCAGTCTGCCCAGGCGACACAGTCTGCCCAGCCGACGCCGCCGGCTCAGCCGCCGTTGACGGCTCAGTCGACCCCATCCGCGCAATCGACCCCGCCCGTGCCGCCAGTCGGTGGAACGGCTGCGAGCTTCCCGGCAAGCGCCGAGGTTGCTTCCGCCGATGCTCGTTCTGCAACTCCGGTCGAAACCGCGCCGGTACAGCCGCCGCTCGCCGGCAGTGCCGACGCGCAGGCCGCAAATCGCGCTCCGGTCGCTTCGCCGGTGCGCCCGGTCAAGACCTCGGCGATTGCCGATAGCGCTCCGATCCCCACCGCCCGTCCGGTCGATCAGCCCGTCAACGTCGTCGGCACCGTGACCGAGAAGGGCAATGTCCGCCCGCCCGTACAGCAGCCGAAAACGACTGAGGTCGCGGCCGCAGCGCCAGTCGCCGCAAAGCCGCAGCAGGCTGCATCCGCCGGCGGCTACGGCATCCAGATCGCCTCGCTGCCTTCGGAAGACGAGGCGACCAAATCCTATGCCAACCTGTCGAAGAAATTCGCCAGCGTGCTTGGTGGCCGCAGTCATGAGATCCGCAGGGCCGATATCGCCGGCAAGGGCACTTTCTATCGTGTCCGCATTCCGGCCGGTTCCAAGGACGAGGCCGCAGCACTCTGCGAACAGTATCGCGCGGCGGGCGGAAGCTGCCTGATCTCCAAGTAGATCGGTTTTTTTGAATAGAATATAAGAGCGGCGGGCCGGATCGGTCCRCCGCTCTTTTTTGTGCATCGCGCCGGACCTTGCTCGCATTTGGCCGGGCGCCGTCTGGAGCCTTTCCTGGTCAGATTGCAGCATTCTGTTGGCTCAAACGGAGTCGGATGCTCGACCGGCCGGCGCGCGTCGTAGCCCGGCTCTACGGCCAAGCCGGCCGGTCGAGCAGGCGGCCCGTTTCAGCCAACCCCCCGCAGATTTGCCTGGCAAATCTGCAAGACTTAGAATCGCTGGACGCACCTATTGCTTCGCATGGCGAAGCAGTGCGGCCGGTGGGCTGGGCATCTTTGCGCCAGGATCAGAGGCGATCGGCTCGGACGTACCAAAAGGTATGCCCTTCGCCAATCGCCTCTGCCCGGACGAAAACCTGCTCCGGCAGAATGCTTCAATCTGACCAGGAAAGGCTCTAAGATTCTTACATGACCGAATCAAAAGCGATGATCCTTGGCTGCAGCGGCCTTGCCCTCACATCCGAAGAGAAAGCCTTTTACCGAAGCGAGCGACCCTGGGGCTTCATCCTCTTCGGGCGCAACATCTCCGAAGCACGGCAGATCGCCGATCTCGTCGCCGAACTGCGCGACAGCGTCGGTTGGCATGCGCCGGTGCTGATCGACCAGGAGGGCGGCCGCGTTCAGCGCATCCGTCCGCCCGTTCTGGCGCGTTATCCTTCCGGCCAGGCGCTCGGCGATCTCTATCGCCGCGATCGCGGGCTCGGCCTGCGCGCCGCCTGGCTGATGTCGCGACTGCACGCCTTCGACCTTTCGAGCCTCGGCATTGATGTCGATTGCCTGCCGGTGCTCGATGTGCCGGTCGAGGGCAGCAGCAACGTCATCGGCGACCGCGCCTATGGCGGCGATCCCGAGACCGTCATCGCGATGGGAAGAGCGGCTGCCGCAGGGCTGAAGGCCGGCGGCCTGTTGCCCGTGATGAAACATATGCCCGGCCACGGTCGCGGCTTTGCGGATTCACATCTGGAACTGCCTGTCGTCACTGTCTCGCGCGATGAGCTGGAGCTCCATGATTTCCCGCCCTTTGTCGCGATGAAGGACGAGTTGATGGCGATGACCTGTCACGTCGTTTTCGCCGCCATCGACCCGGACAATCCGGCGACGACCTCACGCAAGGTGATCGACGGCATCATCCGCGAACACATCGGCTTTAGCGGTCTGCTGCTCTCCGACGACAGCTCGATGAACGCACTTTCCGGCACGATCGGTGAACGTGCGGCGAATATCATTGCAGGCGGATGCGATATCGTGCTGCATTGCAACGGCAATATGGACGAGATGCTAGATGTCGTGGCAAATGTTCCGCGGCTCGCCGGCATATCGCTTGCCCGCGCAAAAGCGGTGGAAGCAGGCTTCGCAGCGCCGGATACCGCCGATGAGGCGGAATTGAGAGTGGAATTCGAGGCAATGTTTGCGACGGTCTGATCGTAAGGGAGCAGCTAGGTGAGCACGGTCAAGGGGACGGAACGTCCGCGGGCGGCAACGCCAATGGACAAGTTGTGGCAGGATAACGGTGCCGAGCGCGCCAGCCACGAGCCGGCGCTGGTGATCGACGTCGCCGGCTTCGAAGGCCCGCTTGACCTGTTGCTCTATCTCGCCCGCAACCAGAAGGTCGACCTGTCGCGCATTTCGGTGCTGGCGCTCGCCGAGCAATATCTGCTGTTCATCGAAAGCGCCCGGCGTATCCGCATCGAGCTTGCCGCCGATTACCTCGTCATGGCAGCCTGGCTTGCCTATCTCAAGTCGAAACTGCTCATTCCCCAGCAGGCCAAGGATGACGGCCCTTCCGGCGAGGAGCTGGCGGCAACACTCGCCTTCCGCCTGAAACGTCTCGAAGCTATGCGACAGGCGGCAGACGGCCTCGTCAACCGCAACCGCCTCGGCCGCGATATCTTCGTGCGCGGCGCGCCTGAGCATATTCCCGACCGGCAGCAATCCGCTTATGCGGCGAGCCTCTACGATCTCCTGACCGCCTATGCGGCGCTGCGCCAGCGCCATGCCGTCACCCAAGTGACGATCGAGCGTCGCACCGTCTGGTCGCTGACCGATGCCCGCGAGCTGCTGACCCAGATGATCGGCGAGATCGGTGACTGGACGGCGATGGAGCATTATCTGCTGCGTTATCTCGCCGCGCCCGAGGAACGCATCACGGCAATCGCCAGCGCCTTTGCCGCCTCGCTGGAGCTGGTGCGCGAGGGCAAGCTCGAAATCCGCCAGGACGGCGCCTTTCAGCCGATATACATGCGCCGCGGTCCGAAACATGCCACGCTGCAGGTGGTGGAACAGGAGCAGCCGGCTTGATCGATCCGAGGAGCGAAGAGGAATTCGAAGGCAATTTCGAAGACCGGGGCCGCGACCTGCAGGCCGAGATCGAGGCTGAGCGTATCGCCGAGGCGCTGGTCTTCGCCTCCTCGCAGCCGGTCTCCGAGGGCTTCCTCGCCGAGCGCCTGCCCGAAAAGACCGACGTGCACGCGATCATGCTGCGCCTGAAGGAGCAATATGCACCGCGGGGCGTCAATCTCGTGCAGGTCGAAGGCGCCTGGGCCTTCCGCACCGCCGCCGACCTGTCCTTCGTCATCCGTCGTGATGACAATGAGGTGAAGAAGCTTTCGCGCGCCGCACTGGAAGTGCTGGCGATCATCGCCTATCACCAGCCGGTGACACGTGCCGAAATCGAGGATATCCGCGGCGTCCAGACCTCGCGCGGCACGCTCGACGTGCTGATGGAAGCCGGCTGGGTGCGGTTTCGTGGCCGCCGGCGTACACCGGGCCGGCCGGTGACATTGGGCACGACACGCGATTTCCTCGACCATTTCGGTCTCGAAGAGCTGCGTGACCTGCCCGGTCTCGAAGAGTTGAAGGGAGCGGGCTTGCTGTCGGGCCGCATTCCGGCGAACTTCAATATTCCCTCGCCGTTGATGAACGACGAACTGACCGAGGACGAAGACCCGATCACCCAGATGGACCTCGAGGAACTGGGGTTGCTGGCGCCACGCGGCACCTCTGAAGATTGAGGGGCTTGCGTCTTGCTTTTGCCATGCATGGCGAAAACAATGGAGCCAGCACTTTTCGGTGGGTCAATGGCTTGTCATAAAGGGCGATACCGTGACATTAAGCGCAGTTCAAAGGGCTTGATGTTGGAAACGGTGTGGGAAATTCTTACATTAGGGAACATCACAACAGGGAGTAAGCATAATGGGTTCTTTTGGTATCTACCACTGGCTGATCGTTCTGGCCGTCGTGCTGTTGTTGTTCGGTCGCGGCAAGATTCCGGAACTGATGGGCGATGTCGCCAAGGGCATCAAAAGCTTCAAGAAGGGCATGACGGACGAAGACGCGCCCGACACGGCAAAGACCGTCGATCACAAGGCCGACGAAACGAAGTAACCAAGTCCGGGAAAAAGCGCAGCCCCCGCGCTTCCCGTCCAGGAGCCTTGCATGTTCGATATTGGCTGGACCGAGCTTTTGGTCATCGCGGTCGTACTGATCGTGGTCGTCGGTCCCAAGGATTTGCCGCCGATGCTGCGCGCTTTCGGCAAGATGACGCAGCGCGCCCGCAAGGTTGCGGGTGATTTCCGTGCGCAGTTCGATGAAGCGTTGCGCGAAGCCGAGCTTGACGATGTCCGCCAGACGATCAGCGACGCCCAGAAGCTCAACCCGGTCAACAGCCTGCGCGAGGCGATGAACCCGCTCCGCCAGATGGGCAACGAGATCAAGGCCGACCTGCAGAAGGCGACCACAGTCACGGAAAACAAGACCGAGGTGCCTCCAGATGCTGTCGCAGCCCCGACGCCTTCGATGAGCTTGCCGGAAACGCCGCCATTGGTAGCGACACCTGCGGCGTCGGAACCCGTCGCCGCAGCGATTGTGCAAGCCGATACGGTTGCCGCCAAGCCGAAGGCCGTGCGCAAGCCGCGCGTCAAGGCTGCCGACAAGGTCGATGCTGTGGCTGCCGTTGCCGTACCTGTGGAAAAACCGAAACGCACGACGGCAGTCAAGAAGCCTGCAACGCCGAAGAAGCCGGCGCAGACGAAGAAGGACGAGGCATGAGCGGTGACATCGAAGACAAGCCGCAGCCGTTGATCGAGCACCTGATGGAGCTGCGCACGCGGCTGATGTGGTCGATCGGCGCGTTTTTCGTCGCCTTCATCGCATGCTTCTTTTTTGCCAAGCATCTCTTCAACTATCTGGTCATTCCCTACAAGACAGCCGTCGTGTGGGCGCATCTCGACGTCGAGAAAGCCCAGCTCATCTACACCGCACCGCAGGAATTCTTCTTCACGCAGGTCAAGGTGGCGATGTTCGGCGGCCTTGTGGTCGCGTTCCCGATCATTGCCGCCCAGGTCTACAAGTTCGTGGCACCCGGTCTCTACAAGAATGAGCGCCAGGCTTTCCTGCCGTTCCTGATCGCCTCGCCGGTCCTGTTCCTGATGGGCGGCGCGCTCGTCTATTTCTTCTTCACGCCGATGGTCATGTGGTTCTTCCTGTCGATGCAGCAGGCGCCGGGTCATGACGAAATAGCGATCTCGCTGATGCCGAAGGTCTCGGAATATCTGAGCCTGATCATGACGCTGGTCTTCTCCTTCGGCCTCGTCTTCCAGCTTCCCGTCGTCACCACGCTGCTCGCCCGTGTCGGTCTTTTGACCTCGCAATGGCTCGCCGAAAAGCGCAAGTTTGCCATCGTCCTCGCCTTCGTCGTTGCCGCCGTGCTGACGCCGCCGGACCCGATGTCCCAGATCGGCCTTGCGATACCGACGATCCTTCTCTACGAGATTTCCATCTATGCGGCGCGACTCGTGGAGCGCCAGCGTGCCCGGCAGGCGGTCGAAAAGGACACCGGATCCGCGGACGTTGCCAAGACGGACAGCGTCTGAGCGGCGATCCCAATCCCCTTTGTGAACGCCGTTTCACATCCGGTCGAGGCCCGATCAGGCTTTGGCCGGGTCATCTCTGTTGCAACGACCTGGAACAACGATGCTCGATATCAAATGGATCCGTGAGAATCCCGAAGCGCTCGATGCCGCCCTTGCCAAGCGCGGTGCGGAGCCTCTGGCCCAAAGCCTCGTTGCCCTCGATGAAAAGCGCCGCTCCGCCGTGCAGAAGGCGCAGGACTTGCTGTCTCGCCGCAACATCGCCTCCAAGGAGATTGGCGCGGCGATGGCCCAGAAGAATAGCGAACTTGCCGAGAAGCTGAAAGCCGAGGTCGCCGAATTCAAAACTCTGCTGCCGGCGGTCGAGGAAGAAGACCGGCAACTGACGGCCGAGCTCAACGACGCGCTCTCGCGCATCCCGAACATCCCCTTCGACGACGTTCCTGTGGGTAAGGACGAGCATGACAATGTCGTCACCCGCACCGTCGGTGAAAAGCCGCGCTGGAACCACGCGCCGAAGGAGCACTTCGAAATCGGCGAGGCGCTCGGTTATATGGATTTCGAGCGCGCCGCCAAGCTTTCCGGCTCGCGCTTCACGGTTCTGACCGGGCCGCTCGCCAAGCTCGAGCGCGCGCTCGGCCAGTTCATGATCGATCTCCACACCAGCGAGCACGGCTATACCGAAGTCAGCTCGCCACTGATGGTGCGCGACGAGGCCGTTTATGGCACCGCCCAGCTGCCGAAATTCGCCGAGGATCTCTTCAGGACGACGGACGGCCGCTGGTTGATTCCGACGGCTGAAGTGACGCTGACCAATCTGGTGCGCGAGGAAATCCTCGATCAGGAGAAGCTGCCGCTTCGCTTCACCGCGCTGACGCCGTCCTTCCGCTCGGAAGCGGGCTCCGCCGGCCGCGATACGCGCGGCATGCTGCGCCAGCATCAGTTCTGGAAATGCGAGCTCGTTTCGATCACCGATGCCGAGAGCGCTGTTGCCGAGCATGAACGCATGACCGCCTGCGCCGAGGAAGTGCTGAAACGCCTCGGCTTGCATTTCCGCACCATGACGCTTTGCACCGGCGACATGGGCTTCGGCTCGCGCAAGACCTACGATCTCGAAGTCTGGCTGCCGGGGCAGAATGCCTTCCGTGAAATCTCCTCTTGCTCGGTCTGCGGCGATTTTCAGGGTCGCCGAATGAATGCGCGGTACCGCGGCAAGGAAGACAAGAGCAACAGGTTCGTCCACACGCTGAACGGTTCCGGCACGGCCGTCGGCCGTTGCCTGATCGCAGTCCTCGAAAATTATCTGAATGAGGACGGTTCCGTCACGATTCCGGACGTTTTGCTGCCTTATATGGGCGGATTGACCAAGATCGAACGGGCGGCCTGAGGCGATGCGCATCCTGCTTACGAATGACGACGGCATTCACGCCGAAGGCCTTGCTGCGCTGGAGCGGATCGCGCGCACGCTGTCCGACGATGTCTGGATCGTGGCGCCCGAGACCGACCAGAGCGGTCTTGCCCATTCGCTGAGCCTCTCCGAACCTCTGCGGCTGCGCAAGATTTCCGAGAAGCATTTCGCCCTGCGCGGCACGCCGACCGATTGCGTCATCATGGGCATCAGGCAGGTGATGGACATCAAACCGGACCTTGTCCTGTCCGGCGTCAATTCAGGCTCGAACGTTGCCGACGACGTGACCTATTCCGGCACGATTGCCGGCGCCATCGAGGGCACCATGCAGGGCGTGCGCTCCTTCGCGCTGAGCCAGGCCTATCTCTATGAGGACGGCGCGCGCATCGTGCCCTGGGAGGTCTGTGAGACGCATGCCCCGGCTCTTCTGGAAAAGCTGATGGTCCTGGACCTGCCGGAGGGTACGTTCCTCAATCTCAACTTCCCGAACTGCCGTCCCGACGAAGTCGATGGCGCCGAGGTGACCATGCAGGGCAAGCTGGCCTTCAATCTGCAGGTCGACGCCCGCTCTGACGGCCGGGGGTTTCCTTACTACTGGCTGAAGTTTGGCGAACGCGCCGGCGCCTTCATCGAAGGCACCGATATTCACGCGCTGAAGCATAATAAGATTTCGGTAACGCCTTTGAAACTGGATCTGACCGATTATTCCGTGACGGACCGCGTGGCGCGGGCCTTGGGATACGGAGCACAAGTTTGACGGCAAGACTGGCGGAGAAGGAGGGCTTTGCTGCGCTCGTCCTTAGATTGCGTGCCGAAGGCATCTCCGACCTCGATCTGCTGACGGCGGTCGAGCAGACGCAGCGCTCACAGTTTGTACCGCCGCAATTTGCCGACGACGCCTATTCGAGCCGGACGATCCCGATCGAATGCGGCTCTTTTCTCGAAGGCATCGATTTTGCCGTCCGCATCCTGCATCACCTGAAGCTCAAGCCCGGCCAGCGCGTCCTGGAGATCGGCACCGGAAGCGGCTTTACCGCCGCCGTCATGGGCCGCATGGCCGAGCGTGTCCTGTCCATCGACCGCTACAAGACGCTGACGACGGCAGCGCAGCGACGCATGGAATCGCTTGGCCTGCGCAGCGTCATCATCCGCCACGCCGACGGCAGCGCCGGCATGCAGGGTGAGGGCACCTTCGACCGCATCCTGGTGACGGCCGCCTTCAACGCGATGCCGCGCTTTTATACCGACCAGCTCGTTTCCGGCGGCTCGATGATCGCGCCGCTGATGATTTCCGAGAACGAGTGTCGCATGGTGCGGCTGACGAAAACCGGCAGCCGTTTCGAACGCGAGGAACTGTTCGACGCTCCATATCTGCCGATCGTTCCGCGCCTTGCCTCGCTGCTGTAGATGTGGGTGATTTCCGGCCGCATCGGCCTGAAATCCGACCATCAAGAAAACAGAGCATGAGGTTGTGCGAAAGCCGCACCGGCTTTTTGGCATCATGCGCGGCACACTGCGATTTTTCACCCGTAAGCTATGGTTATCAACTTCTCAAAAATATCGCACTGATTCCAGCATCTTAACCGCGTGGTAATACTAACGCGTTTTAATAGACTCACAAATGGTTGCGTTCTCAGTGGGTCGAGTCATGAGTTTCAGTCTTTCGCCAAAGTTCGGGAAGTCTGCCGGTAATCTTCTGGTTGTTTGCCTGCTGGCAAGTGCCGCAACGGGCTGCAGTTCCGATGTGACACGGTTTGGCGGCTTGTTTTCCTCCTCCGGGCAGGACCAGATCACTACAAGTTCCATTCCGCGCAGGAATATGAACGGTTCTCAGGGCGATCCGGTGCCGCGCGCCGATCTCGGCGGTTCGGCCGTTGCCAGCCAGTCGGGCTACGGCGGCGGCAATGACGCGCTGAACCAGCCTTATCCCGCACGCCAGGGTTACGATCCGACCCGCACGTCGAGCTCGAGCGCGCGTCTCGCTTCGGCGCCGGTCTCGGTGCAGCGTTCCGATCTGGCCGCGCCGACGGCTGTTGCCCCCTCCCGGCAGCGGGAAAAGGAAGTTGCGCTCGCCCAACCTTTCCCGTCTGCGCCGCAGGCTGAAAAGCCCCGATTGGTCGCGCCGGCTGCGCCGAAGATGACGCCCGATACGCTGACGACCGGCACGACGCCGAAGGTTTCCGGCTGGTCCGCCACCAACGCTCCGTCGGTGACGCTGCGTCCGGGTGAAAGCATCGCCACCCTCTCCAGGCGTTTTGGCGTACCGGAAAAGGAAATTCTGCGCGTCAATGCTCTGAAGACGGCATCTGCTGCCCAGCCCGGCCAGGCGATCCTGATCCCGACATTCAACGGCGGCAATGCCGCCAAGGCGGCATCGCAGGCGGCTGACCTTTCCAAGCCCGGCAAGATGCCGGATGCGCCGAAGGCGCCTGAGCAGAACGTTGCCGTCATTCCGGGCGCCAATTCCGCCCGCGACAAGACGCTGGCGAGTGCCGATATCACCGGCAAAATTCCCGCCGGCACCGGCAAGGATCCGAAGGCGCCTGCCGGCACCTATGTCGTCAAGCAAGGTGATTCCCTGGCAAAGATTGCCAAGGCGACTGGCAGCAATGTCGACGACCTCAAGGCCGCCAATAATCTGTCGGCCAACTCGCTCCGCATCGGTCAGTCCCTGAAGATCCCGAACGGCACCGCCGACAATATCAAGACGGCCTCGATCCCGGCCGAGAAGGTCGATCCGAAGCCGACCCAGCCGGCGGCTGCCCAGCAGACGGCTTCCGTTCAGCCCGCGCCCTATAAGGCGCCGGCCGCCACCCAGACCGTCGACGATGCCGAGAAGAAGTCGGACGTCAGCTCCGCCGCGCCGGAATCAACCGGCATCGGCAAATACCGTTGGCCGGTGCGCGGCCAGGTCATTGCTTCATACGGCGCCAACGTCAACGGCAACCGCAATGACGGCATCGACATCTCGGTACCGCAGGGCACGCCGATCAAGGCCGCTGAAAACGGCGTCGTCATTTATGCCGGCAACGGCCTGAAGGAACTCGGCAACACGGTTCTCGTCCGTCACGACGATGGCACCGTTACCGTCTACGGCAACGCCGATACGCTGAGCGTCACCCGCGGCCAGAAGATCCAGCGCGGCCAGACGGTTGCCGTCTCCGGCATGAGCGGCRACGTCAAGCAGCCGCAGGTYCAYTTCGARGTSCGCAAGGACGCRWCYCCKGTSAACCCGATSACTTTCCTSGAATAGGTATAGCGTACCAGGAAACGCAAAAGCCCGGCCACCAGCCGGGCTTTTGTCATTTATGCATGTCGCGCAAAAATGCGCAGCGGTTTTGGGACAAGCGACAAAGACCTAAAACGCGTCGCGTGCATTCGGATTGAAGCGACGCGCTCTAGCCTCGGTCGATGTGAACGCGCATGCGTCCGGCCAGGTCCTGGATATACTGCCAGGCGACGCGGCCGGAGCGTGCGCCGCGGGTCGTTGCCCATTCCAGCGCCTCGGCATGCATCTTGTCGCGTTCGAGCCCGATCTTGAAGTGATCGGCATAGCCGTCGATCATGCCGAGATAATCCTCCTGGCTGCATTTGTGGAAGCCGAGCCAGAGGCCGAAGCGGTCGGAAAGCGAAACCTTTTCCTCGACCGCCTCTGACGGATTGATCGCCGTCGACTGCTCGTTTTCCATCATGTGGCGCGGCAGGAGATGGCGCCGGTTGGAGGTGGCGTAAAAGAGCACATTGTCCGGCCGCCCCTCGACGCCGCCGTCGAGTGCTGCCTTCAGCGATTTGTAAGCGGTGTCATCGTGATCGAAGGAGAGATCGTCGCAGAAGACGATCACGCGGTACGGCGTGTCCTTCAGGAGGTCGAGCAGATGGGGGAGGGTGGCGATATCCTCGCGATGGACTTCGACCAGCTTCAGCAAGACGCTGCTTTCGCGCCTGACATCCTCGTGTACGGCCTTGACCAGCGAGGATTTGCCCATGCCGCGCGCGCCCCAGAGCAACACATTGTTGGCGGCATAACCCTCGGCGAAACGCACCGTATTCTCATGCAGGATGTCGCGCACATGATCAACGCCGCGGATGAGCTTCAACGCCACCCGGTTCGGTCTCTTGACCGGCTGCAGATGCTGGCGCAAAGGCGCCCAGACGAAACAGTCGGCAGCATCCCAATCGTTGAGGGCGGGTGCCGGTCCGGCAAGACGCTCGACGGCGTCTGCGAGCCGTCTCAGTTCGGCGAGCAGGGCTGTGTTGATTTCCTCGGTCATCGGTGGCCTCCTGATTTCTCACTGCGGCAATCCGCTTTGATCTTTCGATGCCGGGTAGCATGGCGTTTTGACGGCGGAAAGGTTATGAGGCAGCGGAATCGGTACTGTTTCCGGCTGTTTCTGTTGCATTCATCGAAGCCGTAACTATAGTCCGGCAACCTGAAAAGAGAGGCGGAGTTCCGCCGCCCAAGCCTGAGGAGTTTAGCATGTTCATCACCCCGGCATTCGCCCAAAGCGCGACCGATACCGCAACGGGATTCGGCGGTTCCGGTTTCGAAATGATCATCCTGTTCGTGCCGCTGATGGTCGTCTGGTACTTCCTGCTGATCCGTCCGCAGCGCGCACAGGCAAAAAAGCGTGAGGAGACCCTGAAGGCAATTCGTCGCGGCGACCAGGTCGTCACCGGCGGCGGTCTCGTCGGCAAGGTCACCAAGGTCGTCGACGAAAAGGAAGTCGAAGTCGAGATCGCTGATGGCGTGCGTGTCCGCATCGTCCGCAGCGGCATCTCAGAAATTCGCGTCAAGGGTGAACCGGTCAAGGCCGACGCGGCGTAACAAGCGGCAACGGCAGGACCGCCGGATCGGAAGATCGTCGAGAGAATGTTGCATTTTTCCCGCTGGAAAACACTTCTGATTTGGCTGGTCGCGTTTGCGGCCATCGCTATCGCTGCGCCCAATCTGCTGACCGAGGCGCAGCGATCCTCCCTGCCAGACTGGTTGGGGCACGACCGCTTGACGCTCGGTCTCGACCTGCAGGGCGGCTCGCATATCGTTCTGAAGGTCGAGCGTTCCGATGTCGTCAAGGACCGCCTGGAGGAGCTGGTCGCCAACGTGCGTAACGCGCTGCGCGGTGCCAGCATCCGCTATACCGGGCTGACCGGCAATGACCAGACCGTCACCGTCCGCATCACCGATCCGGCCCAGATAAAGGCGGCGGTCGATCTCCTGAAGCCTTTGACGACGGCTGGTGGACATTCCGGATCTGAGGTCGCGCTGCAGCAGGGCGCGGAGGGGCAGCTCTCGCTGCAGATTTCCGACGCCGGCATTACCGCTGACGTCGCTTCCGCGCGGACCCGGTCGCTCGATATCGTTGGCCGCCGCATCGCCGGATTCGGCCATGATGATTTCCTCGTTCGCCCCGATGGCGCCGACCGCATTGTCGTGCAGGTGCTGGGATCGGTCGATGCGGAGCGGCTGAAGAACATCCTGAACCAGCCCGCCAAGCTTTCCTTTCATCTGATCGACGAAAGCATGTCGGGGCAGGAGGCGCTGAACGGCCGCTGGCCTGCAACGTCGCAAGTCCTTTATTCCCTCGACGATCCGCCGATTCCCTATCTCGTCGACCGCACGGCTTTCGTCACCGGCAGCAACATGGTCGATATCGAGCCCATCGTCGATCCGCAGACGCAGGAGACCTCGATTGCCTACCGTCTCGATGCGGAAGGCACGCAGCGGCTGGCGCAGGCGACGGAACAGAATATCGGCAAGCACCTCGCCATCGTCTTCGACGACCAGGTGATGTCGTCACCGGTCATCGATGCGGCGATCACCGGCGGCGAAGGCCGGATTTCGGCAAACTTCTCCGAGGACGGCGTCCGCGACCTTGCGATCATGCTGCGCGCCGGCGCCTTGCCGGCGACGCTGACGAGCGTTGAGGAACGCAGCGTCAGCCCGAGATTCGGCGCCGATTCCATCTTCAACGGTCTCATTGCTGGCCTTGTCGCCGTTGTGCTGGTCGCAGCACTGATGATCGCCCTCTATCGTATTCTCGGCATCATCGCCGTCGTCTCGCTCTTCCTCAACCTGATCCTCATCATCGCGGTGCTCAGTCTTGTCGGTGCGACGCTCACCTTGCCCGGGATTGCCGGCATCGTGCTGATCGTCGGCATGGCCGTCGATTCGAACGTACTGATCTACGAGCGCATCCGCGAAGAGGAAAAAACCACCCATTTCTTTGCGGAGGCCGTCGGCCGCGGTTTCTCGCGCGCATTTTCAACGATCGTCGACGCGAATGTGACGATCTTCATCGCCGCCATCATCCTCTTTTTCCTTKGCAGCGAATCCATCCGCGGTTTCGCGGTGACGCTGGCGGTCGGCATCCTGACGACCGTTTTCACGGCTTTCACGCTGACGCGCTCGATCGTTGCCGTCTGGCTGAGCGCGCGCCATCCCCGGCATCTGCCGAAGAGCGTCCTGACCCATCTTTTCGAGCACGCCAATATCCGCTTCATGGGAATCCGCCGCTATGTCTTTACGGCGTCGGCGGTCATCTCGCTGATCGCCATGGCCGCCTTTGCCACCGTCGGCCTGCATCTCGGCATCGATTTCTCCGGCGGCTCGCTCATCGAGGTAACGGCGAAGCAGGGCAATGCCGACATCGCCGATCTCCACTCGCGCCTCAATGATCTCAATCTCGGCAATGTCAGTGTCGAGCGCACGGGCGGGCCGTCGAACGCGCGGATCCGCATTGCTTCCCAGGGCGGCGGCGAGAATGCCGAGCAGTCGGCGGCGACGCTGGTGCGCGGTGAGCTCCAGGAAGATTATGATTTTCGCCGCGTCGACGTCGTCGGCCCCGCCATCTCGGGCGAATTGACGATGATGGCGACGCTCGGTGTGCTCGCAGCACTTGCGGCGATCCTGATCTACATCTGGATCCGCTTCGAATGGCAATTTGCCGTCGGCGCCATCGTCGCAACGCTGCACGACGTCATCATCATGYTCGGTCTCTTCGTCCTCACCGGCATCGAGTTCAACCTGACGAGCATCGCCGCCGTGCTGACCATCGTCGGTTATTCCCTGAACGACACGGTCGTGGTCTATGACCGAATGCGCGAGAATCTCAAGCGATACAAGAAGATGCCGCTGCCGATCCTGATCGATGCCTCGATCAATCAGACGCTGTCACGCACCATTCTGACCGCGGCGACGACGCTGATCGCCTTGCTCGCGCTCTTTCTCTTCGGGGGCGAAGTCATCCGCTCCTTCACCTTTGCGATGCTCTTCGGCGTCGCTCTCGGCACCTTCTCTTCGATCTATATCGCAGCTCCTGTCTTGATCGTCTTCCGGCTGCGGCCGGAGGCTCCCGACGGGGAAGAGAGCAACAAGACGGATGCTGGTGTAAAATCCGGTACGGTGGTTTGAAAACATGGCAAAAGGCATAGAAATCCGCGCCGCGCATTTCCCCGGGCGCGCCCCGATCGACGCTTACGGCAATGGCGGCTTTCGCTTTGCCGACATGTCGCATCGCGGCTCGATCCTTTGCCTGCCGTCCGGCATTCATGGCTGGGACATGGATATGTCGAAACCGCTGTCGCCTGAAAATTTCCGYCGGGTGCTTGATGAGGCTAGTGATATCGAGGTTTTGCTCGTCGGCACCGGTACCGAGCTTCGCCGCCTGCCCGAGGAATTGAAGCTGGCGCTGAAATCGCGCGGTATCTCCTCCGATCCGATGAGCACCGGAGCGGCGGTGCGCACCTTCAATATCATGCTCGCTGAGCAACGTGCCGTCGCCGCGGCGTTGATTGCGGTCTGACGATGACTGAAGCGAATATTGCGACGAACCAGGAGATCTGCCTGGCGATGCTGCGTGACAGCGATCGCGACCGCTATCTCGCCTGTCTGCTGTCGCCGGAGGCAAAGCGCGGCGCGCTTGCAGCTCTTTATGCCTTCAATGCCGAGCTTGCCCGCATCCGTGATCTCGTGCACGAGCCGTTGCCCGGCGAGGTGCGGCTGCAATATTGGCACGACCTGTTGGAAGGCAGCGCACACGGCTCGACGGCAGCCAATCCCGTCGCCGCAGCGCTTCTGATCGCGATCGAAACGCACCGCCTGCCGCGCAAGACGCTGATCGACATGATCGAGGCCCGCACCTTCGATCTCTATGACGATCCGATGGAGACACGTCTTTCGCTTGAAGGCTATGCCGGCGAAACGGCATCGGCCCTGATCCAGCTCGCAAGCCTGGTGCTGTCGCCGGAGGAGGCCGCACGCTCGGCCGACGCCGCCGGCCATGCCGGCGTTGCCCAGGCGGTCGCCGGATTGCTGCTGCTGATGTCGCTGCATCGCCGCCGCGGCCAGGTCTATATTCCGCTGCAGATCCTTTCCGCCACCGGTCTCGACCGCGATGCCTTCCTTGCCGGCGAAGACAGGCCGCGCATCTCTGCTGCCATCGAGGCCTTCGCCGGTCTTGGTCGCGAACATCTGGTGAAGGCGAGAGCGGCGGGGCCGATTGCGCCGGCCGTCTTTCCAGCCTTTCTGCCGGCGACGCTTGCCGAACCGGTGCTCGTCAAGGCGCAGAAGCGAGGGGCCTTGCTGTTCGACCGACCACTGCAGCCGCCGCAATGGCGCCGCCAGCTGCGAATGGGACTGGCAGCAACCCGCCGGAAAATCTGATATCGGTCAAATTCGCGCAAGTCTCGCGCGTTACAAGGCTTCCACCGCTACCCTTTGAACGGAGACTCGGCGTGGGCATTATCGTCTGGTGCGTTCTTTTCGCCATCGTCATTTTCATTGCTTTTGTGGCAACGCGCATGGCCGCGCAGAACAAGGAAGACGGCCTGCATGACACGGGCCTCGCCATCATCGAATTCGGTCGCGCCTTTCCGAACGAGGCGATCCGTCAGTTGCAGGCGACGGAAAACGGTCAGGCCGTCTTCGTGCGCCTGCATGACAACAAGGCGGGCTTTATGCGCAACATGTCGCGCCATTTCGCCTGCCATCTGATCGAGCCGGGTCGGGTGCGCGTCGTCGGCTCGGAAACGGGCCGGGGACTGGTGGTCGACTTCCTCGATGCACCCTATCACAACGCTGATTTCGAATTCGCTTCCGCCAAGGAAGCCTCGGAGGTTTCGCTCTGGCTGCTCGGCAATTATATCGCCGAGCCGGATAAGGACCTGCCGACCGGCAATATTTCGGCGGCGAATAAGCAGTAATGCATGTCGCCCAATACTGCGCAGCGGTTTGCGAGGACGGCATGCATAAAAGAAAAGCAAAGCCTTCAAGCGGGTCGCATGAGCCGGTTCGATGCGACGCGCTTGAAAACGCCGGTCAGGCGTTTTCGGCAAGCGTCGATTCTTGACCGAGCCAGGCGGCGCAGTCGGCAAGCGCGCGGCGTGCGATCAGCTGCCGCTTCATGATCGTCTTGTCCTTGCCGCGGAAGCGCTTGACGCCTTCGGGCTTGACGATCGACCCCGGCTGGAGCTCCGGAAACAGCCCGAAATTGATGTTCATCGGCTGGAACGATCGTTTGCCCGGCTCCTCGTCGGTGACGAGGTGCCCACCGGTGATATGACCGAGCAGGGAGCCCAGCGCCGTCGTTGCCGGCGGCAGCGAAATCGCCTCGCCCTTGCGTTCGGCGGCGGCGAAACGCCCGGCCATGAGCCCGACGCTGGCACTTTCCACATAACCCTCACAGCCGGTGATCTGACCGGCAAAACGCAGGCCGGGCCGCGATTTCAGCGTCAGTGACCGGTCGAGCAGGGTGGGGGAGTTGATATAGGTATTGCGGTGCAGGCCGCCGAGACGGGCAAATTCCGCATTTTCCAGACCCGGGATCATCCGGAAGATATCTGCCTGCGTGCCATATTTCAGCTTCGTCTGGAAGCCGACCATGTTGTAGAGCGTGCCGAGTGCATTGTCCTGCCGCAGTTGCACGACGGCATAGGCCTTGACTGTCGGGTTATGCGCGTTCGTCAGCCCCATCGGCTTCATCGGTCCGTGGCGCAGTGTCTCGCGGCCGCGTTCGGCCATTACCTCGATCGGCAGGCAGCCGTCGAAATAAGGCGTGCCCTCCCATTCCTTGAAACCGACCGTGTCGCCTGATATCAGCGCGTCGACGAAGGCATTGTACTGCGCCTCGTCCATCGGGCAGTTGATGTAATCCTTGCCGTTGCCGCCAGGCCCGACTTTGTCGTAGCGCGACTGATACCAGCAGATATCCATGTCGATGCTCTCGCGGTAGACGATCGGCGCGATGGCGTCGAAGAAGGCAAGCGAATCCTCGCCGGTTTCCGCCTGGATGGCGCTCGCGAGCGACGGCGCCGTCAGCGGCCCGGTGGCGACTATGGCAAGATCCCAGTCCTTCGGCGGCAGGCCGGTGACCTCTTCACGCACGACGGTGATGAGCGGGTGGTCATGGACCGCTTTGGTCACCGCCTCGGAGAAGCCATCGCGATCGACGGCGAGCGCACCGCCGGCCGGTACCTGGCACCGATCGGCAGCGGCCATGATCAGCGAACCCGCCATGCGCATCTCGGCATGGATGACGCCGACGGCATTGCTGGTCGCATCGTCGGACCGGAAGGAATTGGAGCAGACGAGTTCGGCAAGACCGTCGGTCTTGTGCGCATCCGTGCCGCGCACCCCGCGCATTTCATGCAGAATGACCGGAACGCCGGAACTGGCGATCTGCCAGGCGGCTTCCGAACCGGCAAGCCCGCCGCCGACGACGTGGATAGGGGAATAGGAGGAGATCGTGTTCATTCCGGGCTGATATCATGTCGGCAGGTGCGATCCAACACCCCGGAATCAAAAACGGCGCCCTGGGGCGCCGTCTTGGAAGCATCGTACTCGCTATTAGCGGAACGAGCGGGATGCGATATTCCGGATGTCGTAGCGGCTAACGCCGATATCGGACAGGGTCTGGTTCGAAAGGCCGCCGAGTTCATTGAGCGTACGACGGTAGCTGAGCCAGCTTCTTGCAATGCGGATCGGGTTCATTGTCTTCTTCCTATGTCCGCGGGACGGCGGGATCGCCTGTCTCTCTGCGGTTGATGTTTATATAGGCGAGAACCGTCCGATTGTGCAGTGCAAATAAAAGGCGTCTGCCATGCAATTGTGCACTACGATGCTCTTCAATTAAGCAGAGGATATTTTTTGAGCGGGCTAACGAGTGGGAAAAACCTGCAACCGCAGCGGCCACCACGGGCAGACAAAAGAAAACGCCCGCTGTGGGTACAGCGGGCGTTTCGATCGAGAACAATCGTGCTTGGGAGGAGCAGCGATCGCCTAGAATTAGCGGTGGGAAGCCTCACGGGCAACGCGATGGATGTCCGAACGGTCGATGCCGAGATCGTGCAATTCGCGGTTGGTCATGCGGCCGAGTTCCGTGACGGTCTGACGATACTTGCGCCAGTTATTGAAAGAGCGAGAGAAGTTCATGTTAAGCCCCTTTCCGAGGGTTTGATCTGCCAGCAGCCACCGATCGGCGCTGACCTCTATTTGATGACTGGAATATATGTTGCGACGCGAAAGACTAAAACAGACAAGTTTTCAGATCACCTATGCGAAGCTTGCAATGCTCAAAGGGTATTTGACGCAGACTTACCGTTTTTTTGGTCAATGAATAGGCAGAATGACTTTTGAGAAAGCAATTCGATTTGGAGAGGCGAATGGGGATCACTGCGGAAAAACGCTGCTCCCTCCGCCAGTTCCGCCCGTCCTTCTGCTACAACGAGGCGCTCCGGCTCGGATCAGAAGTCGCCCATCCCGTCGCAGAGTTGGTGGGGCGGCGTGACGACAATGTGGCATGACGGCGCCATGCGACGAAAACTCTCTCACCGCCAATGCTTTAATAAGGCTTTGGCTAAACAAAAACGCCCGCCGGGGGAGGATCCGGCGGGCGTGTTATGGTGACTGACAACTGGGAGGAGGAGTGTTGCCAGTCTATCGCAGCGCGCTGGGAGGAGGAGTGCGCGGCTGCGAATCTCGTCACGGACAAAGCATCCGCGGGCGTCCKGCTAATGCCGGGCCGGGGCGCCATCCCCGTGCTTCGATGTGTTGATCAATAGTATGACTAATGAATATTGTGCAGTGCAATAAATTCATGCCGGATATGCGGAATACGCATATCTCTCCGTCCATAAACTTATATTACTGCTTCTGGCGTTAGCGGCTGGTTAACACTCGGTACTATTTAGACCAGTGAAGAACTTGTATATTTGTTGCAGAGCGTTTGCGAACACCGGTCCTGCGTCTATAACGGCGTGAGCCGCAGGCCGCAGTCGGCGTTGCGGAAATAAGAGGTAGAGTATGTATCGCGGCAGGTTGGAGCGGGATCTTTCGCTCTGGGTGGGGAAGGGCCTGCTCGGGCAGGAAACGGCAGGTGCGCTTCTCGCCGAATATGACAGCCGCCCGGCAAGTTTCAGCCTCGGCAGGGTGCTGATGGCGCTGGCGGCGGTGCTGCTTGCCGCTGCCATTCTGCTGGTCGTCGCCTCCAATTGGGAGGCCATCCCGCGCCTCGTCCGCGTCGGCGTCATCCTTGCCCTGATCTGGGTCGTGCACATCGCCGCTGCCCGGCTGCTCGCCCGCGGTGCGGCGGCGGCGGCAGGCGGCTTGCTGGTTATCGGCGCGATGAGCTTCGGCGGCGCCATCTCGCTGGTTGGACAGATGTATCACCTCTCTGGCGACGAGCAGACGGTGATGTATCTGTGGTTCGCGATTGCGACGATCTCGGCGATCCTGTTCCGTTCGGGCGCCGTTGCCGTCGTCGCCGGATTCCTCTCCTGGGCGTCGTTTGCCGTCTATCTTGAGAATAACGACACACATTGGATAGGGTTCGATCCCTGGATGGCGCCTGTCATGGCGGTGATCGTCATCGGGCTGGTGCGGTATACCGGCGCCGAGCGGGCCCGCCATCTGGCCTACCTGCTGCTGATCGGCTGGCTCGCCTGGCTCTATACTCTTTATGAGGAGATCGCCGTGGCGCTTGCCTTTGCGATCGGCGGCATGGTGGCCTTCGTCCTGACGGCGTTGCCGCTCCCGCGTATCGCCTCCCTGGTCAGAAGCGCGGGTGCRGCGCCGGCCTTCTACAGCTTCCTGGTCGCCGTAATCGGCTTCCTGCTGCTGCATATCGAGATCGAGGATGGCTGGCGGCTGGTGGTGCTCGGAGTGGCGACGCTTGCCGCTTCCGTGCTGGCGATCGCCCTGCATGGCAGGGATAACGGCGCGGTGCGATACCTCGCCTATACGACCTTTGCCGCCGAGATGCTTTATCTCGCCTCCGTCACCGTCGGCTCAATCCTCGGCACATCGAGCCTCTTCCTCTTCTCCGGTCTCGTGGTGGCGCTTGTCGCCTGGATGGTCATCCGTCTCGAACGGCGTTTTTCGGCGAATGCGCAGGGGGAGCGCGCATGAACTCGTTCATGGCGAGGCTGCAATCCGGCAAGGGCTATCTGCTTTCGGCCATCATCGTCGCCGGTCTGCAGACCCTTATCCTCGGCACGATCATCCAGAGCCGGGCGTCGATCCTCAGCGACGGCGCCGAGGTGCTGCTGAAGACGGCGCCCGTCGATCCGCGCGATTTCTTGCGCGGCGACTATGTCGTCTTGAACTACGACATTTCCTCTGTGCCGGTGCAGACGGTTTCCGGCGGCATTCCGGCTGAGGCCGGCGAACGTGTGCTATGGGTCCGGTTGAAGAAACAGGAGGATGGTTTCTGGACGGTGACCGAATCGTCCTTTCACGAGCTGCCTACGCAGCCGGAGACCGTGATCCTGCGCAGCCAACCATTTTATGGTGGCGGACTTGCCGCCGGCGACAGCATGCGTGTCGAATACGGCATCGAGCGCTACTACGTTCCTGAAGGTGAGGGCAAGCCGATCGAGGAGGCCCGCAATGACGGCAACGTCGCCATCGCAGTGCGTGTCTCGCCTGATGGAAGCGCACAGATCCGCAGCCTGCTGGTTGACGGCAAGCCGGTTTACGACGAGCCGCTTTACTGATCCGACGGCACTTCGGAGGAGGGCGGCTCCAGGGCCGCAAGTCGCCTGTCATTTGCCGTTCATTTTTCCTTTGCCTCGACCAAATCGGGTGATATAGAGACGCCGCGCTCCGGAGGGCCTCATGCGCAGGCATAGGCATGCGGTTTTGTGAACGCGGGTATGGTGAAATTGGTAGACACGCCAGATTTAGGTTCTGGTGCCGCAAGGCGTGGGAGTTCAAGTCTCTCTACCCGCACCAAGCTGTTTGCAGGCGGGAGACTGAAATCGGTTGGCTTAGGGCAGCCGAGAGTTGTCCCGAATAGCCCGCGAGTGCCGTTCCCCTTTGGGCGGAATGATACAGGAATTGGGAAAAGCCACGCGCGGCAGGATCGCCGGCGTCGTGCTCATCGAAACGAACGGCGTCTGGGCACGGCCGCCACGAAATGAAGGTAGGAAGACATGCAGGTTATCGAAACGCTCGCTGAAGGGCTGAAGCGCGAAATCAAGGTCGTTATCCCGGCCAAGGACATGCAAGACAAGATGAATGAGCGTCTTGCCGATGTGAAGGACAAGGTTCGCATCAACGGCTTCCGTCCGGGCAAGGTCCCCGCTGCGCACCTCAAGAAGGTCTACGGCAAGTCGATCATGGCCGACCTCGTCAACGAGATCGTCCGCGAGCAGCCGGCCGCCATCCTGTCCAGCCGCGGCGAGAAATCGGCCACGCAGCCGGAAATTGCCATGACGGAAGACAAGGACGAAGCCGACAAGATCCTCGCTGCCGAGCAGGATTTCGAATTCACGCTCTCCTATGAAGTGCTGCCGCCGATCGAACTGAAGTCGGTTAAGGGCATCAAGGTCACGCGCGAAGTCATCGACATCTCGGACGACGAAGTCAACGAGCAGGTCCTGAAGGTCGCCGAAAGCGCCCGCGCTTACGAGACCAAGACCGGCAAGGCCGCAGACGGCGACCGCATCACCATGGATTACGTCGGCAAGGTCGACGGCGAAGCCTTCGAAGGCGGCACCGACCAGGGCGCCGAACTCGTGCTCGGCTCCGGCCGCTTCATCCCGGGCTTCGAAGATCAGCTCGTCGGCGTCAAGGCCGGCGCCGAGAAGACCATCACCGTGACCTTCCCGGCCGACTATCCGGCCAAGAACCTCGCCGGCAAGGAAGCGACCTTCGACGTCACTGTCAAGGATGTCGCGGCACCTGCCGCTGTCGAGATCAACGATGAACTCGCTTCCAAGCTCGGCATCGAATCGGCTGACCGCCTGAAGGAGATCGTCCGTGGCCAGATCGAATCGCAGTACGGTTCGCTGACCCGCCAGAAGCTGAAGCGTCAGATCCTCGACCAGCTGGACGAGATGTACAAGTTCGAGACCCCGAACTCGCTGGTTGACGCCGAATATAACGGCATCTGGAGCCAGGTGAACAACGATCTCGCCCAATCCGGCAAGACCTTCGAGGACGAAGACACGACCGAGGAGAAGGCTCGCGAGGAATACAAGACGCTCGCCGAGCGCCGCGTCCGCCTCGGCCTCGTTCTCTCCGAAATCGGCGAAAAGGCCGGCGTCGAAGTCAGCGAAGACGAGATGCAGCGCGCCATCTACGATCAGCTGCGCCAGTATCCGGGCCAGGAAAAGCAGATCCTCGAATTCTTCCGCAGCCAGCCGGGTGCCGCCGCTTCGATCCGCGCGCCGATCTTCGAAGAGAAGGTCATCGATCACCTGCTGACCGAAATCGACGTCACCGACAAGAAGGTGACCAAGGAAGAACTGCTCGCCGAGGAAGAAGGCGAAGCCAAGGCCGAGACCAAGAAGGCCGCGCCGAAGAAGAAGGCTGCCGCCAAGGCCGAAGCAGCTGACGCTGGTGAAGGCGAAGAAGCCGCACCGAAGAAGAAGGCTGCTCCGAAGAAGAAGGCGGCTGACGAAAGCGCCGAATAATCGCTTTTCAGTTCAGAAGTTTGGAAGGCCTCGCCATCGTGCGGGGCCTTTTTCTATTATCCAGGGCAGTTCATTCTCGCCGCCTACTCCTTTGTGTTTATTCACCAGGAACAACAAAGAGTTGCAATAAAGTATAATTCGATGCAGATTCTACTGATGGGGAGGACCTGAAAATGACTGCAAAGCATGACATGAAGAAGCTGGTGGAAGAAATGTATGCCGTGCGTGACCGCGGCGATGTCGAAGCTACCCTGGCGCTGATCGGCGAGGGTTGCACCTTTCGCATGGTCGGCAATACACGGCTGGCGCCTTTTTCGACTGAATCAAGCGGGCATGCTTTTCGCCAAGCGATAACGCAGCTTATCACAGTATGGGATCTATCGAATATCAGGACAGCTATCTATGTGGACGAGGATGAGCATATGGTCTTTGCCCACCGTGAAGGCGAGGTCAGGCACATCCCATCGGGCGTGAGCTTCCATACGGAATTCATCGACAAGATCCATATCCGGGATGGGAAACTGGTCAAGATCGTCGAATTTGTCGACACGCTGCAAGTGGCCGAGACGGCCAAGATGATCCAAGTCGCTTAAACGGCCACCAAGGTCGGAGCCTTCGAAGCGTTGTCAAAGTTGATTCATGCGACGCGCTTTAGAGTTTGATGCCGCCCACGTTTTCGGGCGTCAGCCGCCGTTCAAGAATTACCGCTCAATGCGCTGTCAGTTGCGCGACTTTCCTGACATGGCTCACGGCTGCGGCGCCGCCTGCGGTCTGTGTGAAGAGGTGGAGCGTTTCCTCTTCGTCGTCGGCGACAGGCGTCAGCGCCTGATCCATGTAGGTCTTCGACTTTGCATCCCTTGAAATCAGGAACGCCGAAATCGTCAGGCCAATGATCGTGCCGGCGAGCGAAGCATGTTTGCGGAAGGTTTCCCAGGCAAAGCGCGGCCAGAAGACCAGCGGATTCTCGCGCGGCAGGTCAGGGCGCCGCTCCGATGGGGTCTTCAGGCGCAGCAGACCGCTTTGCAGCGGATGCACGTTTTCCAGCGGCACGGTGGTGGCGAAGGAGACCAGAACCTTGACGAGCCTCGCCAGCGGTACCCCGGTCGCCACAGCGCGGCGCAGCAGCGTCTTCATATGATCAGGCGAATAGTAGAGCGACCACGCCTCGTGGTAGATGTCTTCCCATTCCTGTTTGCTCATTTTGGGATGCGCGGTGCAGACGTGCTCGACATCGTAGATGTTGAGATCGGCATCCATCTCGATGCCCTTCTTCCACAGGACCTGATGGTCCTCGGAGCCAGGCAGCGGCGTCAGGATGAAGAATTCGATGACGTCGAGCGGCAGCTCTTCCTGGATGATCGTGATGTCGCGGCGGATCGACTCCGGCGTGTCGGCGGGGAAGCCCAAGATATAACCGGCGAGCGTCATGATGCCCTGGGCCTTCCAGGCGAGCAGCATCTTGCGGTATTCGGTGATCTTGTTCTGGTTCTTCTTGGCAGCGGTCAGATTGTCCGGATTGACGTTCTCAAGGCCGATGAAAACGCGCGTGACGCCGGCGCGCCTGGATTTCTCGATGAAATTCGGGATCTTGTGGCAGAGCGTGTCGACCTGGATCATCAGGCCGAGTGGGATACCGTCCCGCTCCTTGAGTTCGATCAACCGGTCGAAGATCGCTTCCCAATCCTTGTTACGGGCGAAATTGTCGTCGGTGATGAAGAATTTGTGGATGCCCTGGGCCCAGTTCATCCGCACCAGCTTTTCGACGTCGTCGGCCGAACGGAAGCGTGATTTGCGTCCCTGCACGTTGATGATGGTGCAGAACGAGCACTGATAGGGACAGCCACGTCCGGCATCGAAGCTGGTGCTGAGCCCGAGCGTGCGCTGGATATTGTCCTTCGGCAGGAAGGGAACCGGCGTGCCGCCGATGCCGGGAAGGTCGTTCATGAAATTGTAGAGCGGCTTCAGCTCGCCGGCGGCGGCATCGCGCAGCACCATGTCGAGCCGGCCCTCGGCTTCGCCGGCAAACATCGAGATGCCCATGTCGCGGCAGGCGTCGAGCCCGACGGCCTTGCCATCCAGCATCGACAGGCAGCCGGAAACATGGAAGCCGCCGATCGAAACCGGCAGGCCGGCATCGCGGAAGGGACGGGCGATATCGAGGGCGCGCGGATACTGGTTGGTCTGGACGCCGACGAGCGCGATCATCCCGAAATTGTCGTGACGCTTGAACTGCGCCAGCAGTCCGGCGATATCGATCCGCGTATTGGTCTCGTCGATCACGGTGATGTCAATCGCCGTATCGTCTCCGAGCACCTTGCGCTCGGCACATTCGGCGGCAATGCCGTAGAGCGCCGCCAGCGAATTGGAGGGGATCATCGCCCGCCACCAGCGGATGACGTAGCCGTCGTCGTCATAATGCGACGGCTTGATCAAGATCAGCTGAAAACGTCTGCGCGCAGCTTCCAAGACATGGGACAAGAGTATTTATCTTTCTCTAGAAGCTTTGCCCGAAGGCAAATGGCGTTGAAGGCATATACAGGCACGACATACCAATGCGATTTAGGAGGTCAAACTAAGGCGTAAAAAAACGGCACGGCCCGCAAACGCTTCGCGAAGTGTATCACTCCTCAATATACTACCCGATATCGAGCAGCAATGCGCGATGGTCGGAGACTTCGGGCGCCTCGACCACCTCGAATTTGGCAACCTTCACCCCCGGCGTCACCAGCATGTAGTCGGCAAAGCGGCCTTGCTTCAGATAGTAGGAGGTTCGCGTGTCTACAAGACCGTTTCCGGTGACCAGATCGGAAAGCCCGAGTCTGGCGAGAATCGTGAAGGTCGCGCTGTCAGGCAACACGTTGAAATCGCCGCAGACGACGAGATTTTCGCCGCCGGGCCAGACGCGCTCGATGAGCCTGACCAGCGCCTCGGCCTGCTCTTTGCGCGCTGCGGTATCGCCCTTGCCTGCGGGATCGCGCAGGCCATGCATGTGGGCGATGGTCACGGTAGAAGCGTGCTCATGGCTGAAGAGGCGGATGCAATGGGCGTTTCGCGGCCGCGGATGTTCGCCCCAGCCATCGGCGGAAAAACGGCCGTGCACGAAGTCCAGCCCCTCTGCGATGAGGGAATGCGTTTTGCGCACGAAGGTCGCCAGCCCGAATTCGGCGGCAATCGCGGTATCGCCATCGAAAAGCTCGCCTCTCGAGGTCGGGCAGAAGAAGCCGTCGTGGCGGGGCAGGGCGGTGCCGATCTCAGTAAACAGATTGGCGCGCTGCGGCAGCTCCAGCCCCGCGTCCCGATAGATCGACCATCCGCCGCCCGTACCTGGCACCCGCAGCACTTCCTGCAGGCACAGGACATCCGGATCGGCTTGCCTGATATAGCCGATCAAGGTCTCATGCAGCCTGCCGCCCCATGCGTTCAGCGAAATGATGCGCAATGTCATTGGGCTCCGTTTGGCGGCCGGATTTAGACGACAGCTCCGCCGTCTACATGATGCGTTTTAAAGTTCTGACTTGATGTCGCCCATCCGGTTCCAGGCATCGAGCCCAGCGATCTTGTAGGCTTCGGCGAGCGTCGGGTAGTTGAAAGTGTTCTCGACGAAATATTCGACCGTGCCTTTGAGGTTCAGCACCGCTTGACCGATATGGACCAGCTCGGTGGCACCTTCGCCGACGATATGCACGCCGAGCAGGCGGCGGGTCTTCAGCGAGAAGATCAGCTTCAAAAGCCCGGTGTCGAGGCCCATGATGTGACCGCGCGACGTCTCGCGGAAGCGGGCAATGCCGCATTCATAGGGAATACCGCGCTCCTTCATCTCTTCTTCGGTCAGGCCGCAGGTCGAAATCTCCGGCACGGCATAGATGCCATAGGGGAAATATTTCGGCGGCTCCTTGGCGACCGCGCCGACCGCGACGCGGGCAGCGATGCGGCCCTGTTCCATCGAGGTCGAGGCAAGGCTTGGAAAGCCGACGACGTCGCCGGCGGCATAGATGTTGGCAACCGATGTCTGGAAGGTTTCCGGATTGACCTTGAGACGGCCGCGGCTGTCGGCGTCGAGGCCGATGGCCTGAAGGTTCAGCGCATCGGTTGCCCCCATGCGGCCGGCGGCGAAAAGCACCATGTCGGTCGTCAGGCGTCGGCCGCTGTCGAGCGTCAGTTCGACCTTGCCGTTTTCGAGCCTCTCCACCTTATCGGCCTTCTGGCCGAGCAGCAGCTTCATGTTGCGGTCGCGCAGCTGATAGGTAAAATCCTCGATGATTTCCTTGTCGATGAAGTCGAGCATCGTCGCCTTCGGATCGATGACGGTGACGGCGGTGTCGAGCGCGCTGAAGATCGTCGCATATTCGATTCCGATGACCCCGGCGCCGATGACGACCATTGATCGCGGCAGGTCCTGGATGTCGAGCAGTTCGTCGCTGTCGAGAACGGTCTTGCCGTCGAAGGGGATGTAATCGGGGCGGAAAGGCTTTGTGCCGACGGCAAGCAGCACGCTGGCGCCGGTGACCTGCGTGGTCTCGCCGTCATCCTTGATCACCTGCAGCGTCGACGCATCGATGAAGCTCGCCTTGCCGCGAATATGCTGCACGCGGTTGCGGGCGAACTGGTGTTCCAGCACCTCGACCTCGTGGTTGAGCGTAATCAGCAGGCGGCGGCGCAGGTCATCTGCACTGATCTCTTCCTTGACGCGGTAAGACCGGCCGTAGAAGCCGCGTTCGCGCCAGCCGGAAAGATTAAGCGCGGTCTCGCGCAGCGTTTTGGAAGGGATGGTGCCGGTATGCACGGACACGCCGCCGACGCGTTTGCCCTGCTCGATGACAAGCACTTTCTTGCCGAGTTTTGCCGCCTGGATCGCGCCGCGGCGCCCTGCGGGACCGCTGCCCACCACAACGAGATCGTACTGAAGCATCATCAAGCCCCGGATTGGAAAGGAATCATATTGCGACGCAAAATGTCGCCCGTCCATCGTTAGCCGGTCAATGTTACAGATTGTTTTACGACCGCCGATTCCGCCGGACCTGTGCCTTTCAGATCAACTTCAGCCCCTTCAGGCTGACATGACCATCCCTGCCGATGATGACGTGGTCGTGGACGGTGATATCGAGCGCCTTGGCGGCATCGATGATCACCTTCGTCATGTCGATGTCGGCGCGCGATGGTGTGGGATCGCCGGAGGGATGGTTGTGCACGAGGATCATCGCCGTTGCCGAAAGCTCGAGTGCGCGTTTGACCACCTCGCGCGGATAGACCGGCGTATGGTCGACCGTGCCGCGGCCCTGTACCTCATCGGCGATCAGCACATTGCGTTTGTCGAGGAAGAGGATGCGGAACTGTTCGCGTGTCTCGTGCGCCATGGCGGCATGGCAATACTGGATGACCGAAGACCACGAAGACAGGACCTGTTTGCTCCTGAGCTCGCTCTTCAGCGTCCGGTGGGCGACAGTCGAGATCAGCTTCAGGTCGAGCGCCACGGCCTCGCCGACGCCCTTGACTTCCATCAGCAGCGCCTGAGGCGCCCCAAAGACGCCGGAAAGCGAGCCGAACCGTTCGATCAGCGCCTTGGCGATCGGCTTGGTGTCACGCCGCGGGATCAGCCGGAAAAGCAGCAGCTCAAGGATTTCGTAGTCGGCAAGCGCGGTGTCGCCGAGCTCGCGGAAGCGGTCACGCAATCGCTCGCGATGGCCGTGATAATGCTCTTGGCCGGCGAGCGAGGCGGGCAGGGCGGTCCTGGCATTCGGCGCGGACGATTTTTGCGGCCGTCCGCCAAAGAACGAGCGTTCGTCGGCGGCAAGGGACTCTTGCGTTGGGAAAGGCAGCTCGTCGTCGGAAGATGTCGAAACGGGGCCCTTCGCCATCGAACCGTCACCCGTTGTGTGACGGCAGGCCGGGGCGGTCGAGCCCGCCAGGCGACAGCGTGAAGATCTCGCAGCCGTCGGAGGTGACGCCGACCGTATGTTCGTATTGCGCCGACAGCGAGCGGTCGCGGGTGACCGCCGTCCAGCCGTCGGCCAGCACCTTCACATGCGGCCGGCCGAGGTTAATCATCGGCTCGATGGTGAAGATCATGCCTTCGCGCAGCTCCGGCCCCTCGTTCGCGCGGCCGTAATGCAGGATATTTGGCGAATCGTGGAACAGCCGGCCAACGCCATGGCCGCAGAAATCGCGCACCACCGAACAGCGTTCGGCCTCCGCATAGGTCTGGATCGCCTCGCCGATCGCGCCGGTGCGAGCGCCGGGCCTGACGGCGGCAATGCCGCGCATCAGTGATTCATAGGTGACCTCGAGCAGTCGCTCGGCAGCACGCTTGACGACGCCGACGGGATACATCCGGCTGGAATCGCCGTGCCAGCCGTCGAGCACGAAGGTGACGTCGATATTGACGATATCGCCGTCACGCAACGGCTTGTCGTTGGGAATGCCATGGCAGACGACGTGGTTGATCGAGGTGCAGGTCGATTTGGTGTAGCCGCGATAGTTCAGCGTCGCCGGATAGGCGCCGTGATCCATGCCGAAATCGAAGACGAACCGATCGATCTCATCAGTCAATAGACCGGGCTTGACGATATCGGCAAGCGCATCGAGGCAGCGCGCGGTCAGCTGACATGCCCTGCGCATGCCCTCGAATGCTTCAGCGTCATAAAGCCGGATGGCGCCCGTATTCTTCGGGGGCGCAGTAGAGGCTTCGATATAGTTCACCATTGCAGGGCCTTAGCGGAGATTGTTAGATTTGTTCATAATGCAGCTATGCCGGGTTCGTCCATCACGATCAACTGCCAGGACGAGATTTCTGGACGGATCCGATCAGTCCAACGTGCAGCTTTCCACATCCGTTCGACGGACAATCAACGGTCCGGCTGGAATATCCACAATCTTCCCAAAGGGATAGGATTGATTGCGTGAAGTCTCCCCGCTACTCACCGATTGGTGACAGCGGGGAAGGGTCGATCATGCTGAATGAAGCCGTAAATCTTGAAAATTCACCCGGGGTCGGCGCCGAGCCGGAACGGCGCGTGCGTGATCGCAGCGCTACCGAGCGCGCAATCCTTGCCGCCGCCAAGGGGCTGCTCGCCGAGGAAGGCTTCCAGAATTTCGGCATTAATGCGGTTGCCCGCCGCGCCGGTTGCGACAAGCAGCTGATCTATCGCTACTATGGCGGCCTCGACGGCTTGGTCGAGGCGATCGGCACCGATCTCGGCACATGGGTGAAGGATCGCATCCCGGAGGACACCGGCGGCATGTTCCTGCTCACCTATGGCGACCTGATGGAGCGGCTGTCGCTTCTCCTCCTCGACGCCTTGAGGACCGATCCGCTGATGCGCCGCATCCTCGCCTGGGAGATATCGGAAAATACCGAGCAGGTGAGGCGGCTCTCCGAAGCGCGTTCGAAGGCGCTCGCTCTCTGGCTGGAGCGTATGCGCGGCTCGCTGGCGCCGCCGAAGGGCGTGGATGCGGCAGCCGTCAACGCCGTCGTCATCGCGGCGATCCAGCACCTCGTGCTTGCCGCCGCAGCCGGCGGGCAGTGCGCCGGCCTGTCGTTGAAGACATCCAAGGACTGGGAGAAGGCGGCAACGGCGCTGAAGCGCATCGTGCGTGGCGTTTACGGCTGATACCTGCCCTATCCACAGGGGGCGGGCGCCGCGTTAACCTTAACAAATGGTTTACATTGCGTGGGGCTGGTTAAGCCGACAGTGTGGCGGTGAGCAGAGATGTATGAGTAGAGCCCGAGTTGACGCCCATGGGAACCAAGATCGCTAAAGCCGCGTTTCTGGTGACGGCGATGATGTTTTTCGCAGTCCTGGCGCTGGATATCGCAATTCCGACGCTGGTGCTTTGCATCATGGCATTGTCGACCTGGTTGGTCTCCCTCGATCTGCCCGTGACGCGCAAGCATGGAGGAGAGGCCGCATGAAGTGGTTTCTGATCTTCTGGGCCGGCCCCATCGTCTTTCTGGGCGGATGGTACTGGCTCTCCTATTACGACATGAGTTTCGGCATCTTCATGTTCACGCGGCAGGTCCATGACCTGACGTTCCAGCTTTACGGCAAGGCGCTCGGCATTCCGCCGGAGTCTATCCCGCCGCTCGTTGCCCGCGCGATCGCGGTCGACAGCCTCGTCGTCTTCGCCATCCTTGGCTTGCGGAAGCGCAAGTCGATCATTGCCTGGTGGAAGGCGCGTCAGGCGTTGAATTCATCTCCATCAGACCTTGCCAGCAAGGAAAGCCTGTCGAGCGCGCCCTGAAGGATGAAGCTTGCCGCGGCCGAATCGATCCGTTCGGCCCGCTTGGCGCGCGAGACGTCCATTTCGAGCAGCGTCCGTTCGGCCGCAACCGTCGAAAGCCGCTCATCCCAATAGACGAAGGGCAGCGCCGTCTTCTGCTCCATATTACGCACGAAGGCGCGAGTCGCCTGCACGCGCGGACCTGCTGATCCATCCATGTTCATGGGTAGGCCGATGACAAAGCCTGCGACCTTTTCCGATTGTGCGAAGTCGAGCAGCGCCTGCGCATCGATGGTGAACTTGACGCGGCGGATCACCGTGCGCGGCGTGGCGAAGCGCCGTCCGAGATCGGACATCGACAGCCCGATCGTCTTGGTGCCGAGATCGAGGCCGGCAATTGCCTGTCGCGGGGCAAGCGTCTCGGCCATTTCCTCGATCGTCAGCACCGTCATCGCCGTTTCATCCCGTCAAAACAAATTGAAGTCGCCGCCGCTTTTCTTTGCGGCCGCATAAGATATGTCCTTAGGGCATGACGCCGAAAAGTGTGAGCGGTTTTCGGACGACATCACGCTCTCATGCTTTGATGTGGCATCGAAACCGGCTTTGCATCACGTAATAAAGGAGACATTTCATGAAGATCACCTGGCTCGGCCATTCCGCCTTCCGCATCGAGACATCAAAGGCGAAGATCCTGCTCGATCCATTCCTCAGCTATAACGCCTCCTTTTCCGGCCAGGATATCAAGGATGTTTCTGCAGGCATCACTCACATCCTGCTGACGCATGGCCATGGCGACCATGTCGGCGATACCGTGGCGCTCGCCAAGGAAACCGGCGCCGTCGTTCTCGCCAATGCCGATCTCGCCGCTTGGCTCGGCTCCAAGGGCGTCGACAAGATCGAGATGGGCAATACCGGCGGCACGATCGCGCTCGGCAGCTTCTCGGCGACCTTCACCAATGCGCTGCACTCCTCCGCCCAGATCACCGAGGACGGCGTCTCGCACGCGCTCGGCAACGCCAACGGCCTGATGCTGCATTTCGACGACGAAGCCTCGATCCTTGCCATGGGCGATACCGACATCTTCTCCGACATGGCGCTGATCAACGAATTGCACCAGCCTGATATCGGTTTCGTGCCGGTCGGCGACCGTTTCACCATGGGCGGCGCGGTGGCCGCGCTTGCCTGCCGGCGCTATTTCAACTTCAAGACCGCGATCCCCTGCCATTACGGCACCTTCCCGATCATCGATCAGACGGCGGAAAAATTCGTTGCCGGCATGGAGGGATCGGAGACGGAAGTGAAGGCGATCAAGCCTTCCGAGAGCCTGTCGATCTGACGAAACCCCGTTGCGTCAGGCGGACATGGCCTTTATAGCGGGTAGGAAAAATCCTATCCGGAGAATGCCATGTCCGTCGATCTTGCCACCGTAAAGCGCGTCGCCCGCCTTGCCCGTATTGCCGTCGCCGAGGACGAGGCAAATCGCATGGTCGGCGAGCTGAACGGCATCCTTGGCTTCGTCGAGCAACTCTCCGAAGTGAATGTCGACGGCGTCGAGGCGATGACCTCGGTGACCCCGATGGCGATGAAGAAGCGGACTGACGCGGTGACCGACGGCAGCAAGGCAGCCGATATCGTCGCCAATGCGCCCGTCACCGACCACAATTTTTTCCTGGTGCCGAAAGTCGTCGAATAAGGCTTCGAAGCCTCGTTCCGACCCTGTTGCCATTTCCAGATCTGAAGCGAAAACACGATGAGCGAACTCACCAGCCTGACCATTGCCGAAGCCCGCCAGAAACTGCGCGGCAAGGAAATCACCGCGATCGAACTGACCGAAGCCTATATCTCGGTGATCGATGCGGCCAATGACCGGCTGAATGCCTATATAAAGGTCACGCCGGATCTCGCCCGCGTCATGGCGAAGAACTCCGATGAGCGCATCGCCGCCGGCAAGGCCGGTGACCTCGAAGGCATTCCGCTCGGCATCAAGGATCTCTTTGCCACCGTCGGTGTCCACACCCAGGCCTGCAGCCATATTCTCGACGGTTTCGAGCCGCGTTATGAATCGACCGTCACGCAGAACCTCTGGGATGACGGCGCCGTCATGCTCGGCAAGCTCAACATGGACGAATTCGCCATGGGCTCGTCGAATGAAACATCCTATTACGGCCCAGTGATCAATCCCTGGCGCGCCGCAGGCTCCAACCAGCAGCTCGTGCCCGGCGGCTCCTCCGGCGGTTCGGCCGCCGCCGTCGCCGCGCATCTTTGCGCCGGCGCCACCGCCACCGACACCGGCGGCTCGATCCGCCAGCCGGCCGCTTTCACCGGCACCGTCGGCATCAAGCCGACCTATGGCCGCTGCTCGCGCTGGGGCACCGTCGCCTTTGCCTCCTCGCTCGACCAGGCAGGCCCGATCGCCCGTGACGTCCGCGATGCCGCCATCCTCTTGAAGTCGATGGCAAGCGTCGACGCCAAGGACACGACATCTGTCGATCTGCCGGTGCCGGATTACGAAGCAGCCCTCGGCCAGTCGCTGAAGGGCATGAAGATCGGTATTCCGAACGAATACCGTGTTGATGGCATGCCCGACGAGATCGAAACCCTCTGGCGCCAGGGCATCGCCTGGCTGAAGGATGCCGGCGCCGAGATCGTCGACATCTCGCTGCCGCACACCAAATACGCCCTTCCGGCCTATTACATCGTCGCTCCGGCCGAAGCATCCTCGAACCTCGCACGTTACGATGGCGTGCGCTACGGCTTGCGCGTCGACGGCAAGGATATCGTCGACATGTATGAGAAGACGCGCGCCGCGGGCTTCGGCAAGGAAGTCAAGCGCCGCATCATGATCGGCACCTATGTGCTGTCGGCCGGCTATTACGATGCCTATTACATCCGCGCCCAAAAGGTGCGTACATTGATCAAGCGCGATTTCGAACTCGCCTTTGACGCCGGCGTCGACGCCATCCTGACGCCGGCAACGCCGTCGTCGGCTTTCGGCGTTGCCGATGAGAACCTCGCCGCCGATCCGGTGAAGATGTACCTGAACGACATCTTCACGGTGACGGTCAACATGGCGGGCCTGCCCGGTATTGCCGTGCCTGCTGGCCTCGACCACAAGGGCCTGCCGCTCGGCCTGCAGCTGATCGGCAAGCCCTTTGATGAGGAAACCCTCTTCAAGACTGCCCACGTCATCGAGCAGGCAGCCGGCCGGTTTACGCCGGCCAAGTGGTGGTAACGGATCTAAAGATCCGAAGAATAGCGGCTGCCGACCACAAAACGGTCGGCGCCGTCGGCTTTGCAGCATGGGCCGCAAGCGATGCCTTCGAGGACAGCTATCTCGATCCCGATGTGATCACCAGGGTGCGGCACGAGTTCGCCATATTTCCCGAGGAAACGAAAGGTGAGATCTTCGTTGCCGAACGGGACGGGACGATCGTCGGCTGGGGCGCGCGTGAAAACCACCCGAACTATGTGTCCGACCTCTGGGTGCATCCCGAGCAACACGRCCGGGGCGCCGGCCGGGCTCTCCTGCTTCATTTGTGCGAGTTGATGGCGGCAGAGGGGCTGGCGACTGCCAGGCTCGACACGCACGCCAGGAACCAGGGCGCAATCCGGCTCTACGAACGCTGCGGCTTCACCATCGTCTGGCGCGGCCGCGAATTTTCAAAGAGCATGGGTGTCGAACTTGAAAAGGTGCATCTGGAGAAACGGTTGGCTGACGGATAGCAGGAACCAGGAGAAGGTTTTATGGCCAGCAATGATCTTGCGCAATTGATCGAGGCATTTGATCGCCTCTCTGCCGGCGGTTTCACCATGGGCGTGGAGTGGCAGGCGGTCCACGACATCTGCCAGCGCCAGGAAGGCGAACAGCCGTTCGACTGGGGCCACGCGCTTTGCCATCGCATCGAGGGCGACGACTGGAATGCCGATTACTGGTATCGCCGCGCCGGCAAGAGGCGCGGCACGGGCACGATGGCCGACGAGTGGTCGGCCATGCGGACGGAACTTTCTGCAAAAGCTTGAGGTCCCCTGACCGCGCCCCTTCGAGACACGATCAGGAGTGCTACGATTACCTGTTGTTCAGCTGCGACCTGACCAACCTCAGCCCTCTTTCTGTGATCCGGTAGGGCTGGCCGCCTGAGGACTTGATTGCCCTCAGGCGCTTCAGCCTGCGGAAGAGATCAAGATCGACGCCGGGATAGAGCCAGCCGTCGCGGGTGAAGCAACTGACCGCCTCGATCTTCCTGTCGTCGTCGCGGGTAATTTCAATGCGGCCGCCTTGGGCCATGAGATGCAGGATGCGCTGCTCCGTGCGAGAAATATCCATATGTTGAGATCCGGTGTCGCGCCCGGCAGGGCGCACAAAAACGATCTGGCGCTCATTCGAACGTCAGGGCTTCGTTTTTCGGGCCCATGCGCGCAAGCGAACTTGCGGGCAGGGCCTTTACCGGGTCTCAGGCAGGCTCAACATAAAACACCTCGATAGGGTTTATTATTCAGCCCGGAAAATTCGGTCAAGAGCGTGTTCTCAGCTCAAAACCAGTCGAAAACCTCACTTTTGCCCGATCATCCCTTTGGAGGTACTGGTAAATTCCGCGACTCAATGGTCTAGTTGAGGTGTAACGCGGAGGTGTCGTTGATCCACATTCGCAATGCCCGCGACGGTGAAGCGGAGCTATTGAGCGAGATCGGGCTGAGGGCCTGGCAAAATGCGATGGCGTCGATCGGCGAATCGGACGCGATGATCGATGCAGCGCGCAACGCCTTTCGGAACTTCGTGGAAAACGACTGGCTGACCATCACCGTCGTCGAGCAGAACGGCCAGGTCGCAGGCTGGGCGGCGCGCGAGGGATTGGACGAAACCATCTCGGATTTCTGGATCGATCCCGTCTTCACCCGCCAGGGTCTCGGTTCGGCCCTTCTCGTCCGCATCGAAAAGGAGATCGCCGATCAGGGCCTCGAGAAGGCGGCGATGCAGACCCATTCCGGCAATAGCGAGGCGATCGGCTTCTTCCGGAAGCACGGCTACAGCATCCATTGGCTCTCGGTCGCCTACAATCCGAAGCTCGATCGCGACGTGCCTTCTGTTGGACTGACGAAACAGCTCGTTTCGGATAGCCAAGGCGCGTATGGGCTGGAATTCTGATGCTTCAAAAATCCTGAAGAAGGAGAGGGCTCCATAACGGCAAGAAGGCGAGCACAGCAATCAGTGCGCCGTGCAGGATCAGGATCGCCGCCAGGATTGACCGGAACGGCTCCTTTCTCGTCTTGTGCCGCAGCAGCTGCTGTGCAGCCAGCGCGCCAAGGCTGCCGCCGATCAGCGCAAGGATGAGAAGCGTGCGCTCGCTGATGCGCCGCCTGCCGCGCCGCGCCGCCTGCTTGTCCATGAAATAGATCGAGAATACCGAGAGATTCAGCGCCAGAAACAGCAAGGCCCATTTGATAATATCGATCATCGTCATCGGAGAACCCTACCGTGGCTCCGTTAATGGACGGCAAAACCACGAAGCGCGCCACGGCGAAAGCCTTGCACCGGCACGCCATTTCCTTTACCTCACCATTGGAAAAGAACAGCCTGCAAAGAGCATCAGATGACCCTTGTCGACGTCCGCACGCCTGATCCGAAACGCTTCATCCCCGGCGCCACCGGCGACTGGGAAGTCATCGTCGGCATGGAAGTGCATGCCCAGGTGCTGTCCAATTCGAAGCTCTTCTCCGGCGCCTCGACGGAATTCGGCAAGCCGCAGAATTCGAACGTCTCGATGGTTGACGCCGCCATGCCCGGGATGCTGCCCGTGATCAACGAGGAATGCGTCAAGCAGGCTGTTCGCACCGGCCTCGGCCTGAAAGCCCAGATCAACAAGCGCTCCCTGTTTGATCGCAAGAACTATTTCTATCCCGACCTGCCGCAGGGCTATCAGATCTCGCAGTTCAAGGATCCGATCGTCGGCGAGGGCAAGATCGTCATTTCACTCGGGCCGGACCGCCAGGGCCAGTTCGAGGATATCGAGATCGGTATTGAGCGCCTGCACCTGGAGCAGGATGCCGGCAAGTCGATGCATGACCAGCACGCGACCATGTCCTATGTCGATCTCAACCGTTCCGGCGTTGCCCTGATGGAGATCGTCTCCAAGCCCGACATGCGCTCGTCCGACGAGGCCAAGGCCTATATGACCAAGCTGCGCTCGATCGTGCGCTATCTCGGCACCTGCGACGGCAACATGGACGAGGGCTCGATGCGCGCCGACGTCAACGTCTCCGTCCGCCGTCCGGGCGAGGATTTCGGCACGCGTTGCGAGATCAAGAACGTCAACTCCATCCGTTTCATCGGCCAGGCGATCGAATATGAAGCCCGTCGCCAGATCGGCATTCTGGAGGACGGTGGCAAGATCGATCAGGAAACTCGCCTCTTCGACCCGAACAAGGGCGAGACGCGCTCGATGCGCTCCAAGGAGGATGCGCACGACTATCGTTACTTCCCCGATCCGGATCTGCTGCCGCTCGAATTCGACGATGCCTTCATCAAGGCGCTCGAAGTGCATCTGCCGGAACTGCCCGACGACAAGAAAGAGCGCTTCGTGCGCGAACTCGGCCTGTCGATCTACGACGCCTCGGTGCTGGTTTCCGAAAAGGCGATCGCCGATTATTTCGAGTCGGTTGCCGCAGGCCGTGATGGCAAGACGGCCGCCAACTGGGTGATCAACGATCTACTCGGCGCGCTGAACCGCACCGGCAAGGACATCGAGCAGACGCCGGTTTCGCCGGCCCAGCTCGGCGCCATCATCGATCTCATCAAGGCAGAAACCATCTCCGGCAAGATCGCCAAGGATCTCTTCGAGATTGTGCTCAACGAGGGCGGCGATCCCGCCGAGATCGTCGAAGCGCGCGGCATGAAGCAGGTGACGGATACCGGCGCAATCGAAAAGGCCGTGGACGAGATCATCGCCGCCAATCCTGACCAGGTCGCCAAGGTCAAGGCGAAGCCGACCATGGCGGCATGGTTCGTCGGCCAGGTGATGAAGGCGACCGGCGGCAAGGCCAATCCGCAGGCCGTCCAGGCCCTCGTCAAGGCGAAGCTCGGCATAGAGGAATAAGCGGTGTATTTCGTCCGCACTGCCGGCGAGCGCGACCTGGAGAAGGTGCGCGCCCTGCTAGTGGAGAGCTTTCATGCCAGCTATGACAGCCTGCATGGCAGAGCCAGGGTGGCGGATCTGATCGCCGATCTCTTTTCGCCGGCGGCGCTGAAGACGCGCCTCGTGCGAAAGGATGCCGAATTCCTCGTTGCCGATGACGGCCGTAATATCGGCGGCATGGGGTATGCGGCAATGTCGCAGGCGTTGACGAAGACCGTCATGCTGCATCTCCTCTATGTCAGGCCGGCGCTGCAGCGCCAGGGTATCGGCCGCGATATCTTCGCCGAACTCGAAACCTGCTTTCCGGATGCGGAGATCATGCGTCTCGAAGTTGAACCGCAAAACGCTGCGGCGATCGCCTTCTATCGCACGCATGGCTTCACCGAGGTCGGACGTAACGAGAATAGCGGAGCCGGACAATCCGGCATTCCGGCGCTGATCTTCGAAAAACCACTCGAAGGGCATTGAGACTGTGGCGGTCGAGTTGCCCGACATTCTCATTCGTCCGGCGCGCCGGGAAGATCTGCCGGCGCTGGTGGCTATGTTTGCCGCCGACGCACTCGGCGGTCACGGCGATACCACGGAACCTGAAGCCTTCCCGGATTATCTCAGCGCCTTCGCCGTCATCGAGGCTTCGCCCGACCAGACACTTTACGTTGCAGAGCGTGGCGGCGAGGTCGTCGGCACGTTTCAAACGATGGTGACGACCTCGCTCACCGGCCGTGGCTCCTCGGCGATGATCATCGAGGCGGTGCAGACGCGCGCCGATATGCGCGGGCAGGGGGTCGGCGGACTGATGATCGAATTCGCCATTGCCGAGGCAAAAGGCCGCGGTATCGGGCGGGTTGCGTTGACCTCGAATGCGATACGCAAGGATGCCCATCGTTTCTATGAAAGGCTGGGCTTCAAGCCCTCGCATCTCGGCTTCAAGATGGCTTTGAAATGACCCGTGACTGTCGCGGAATCGCTGGACAATTCGGCTTGGCGACGGCATAAGCGAGGAAACGAATTCTGGTTTGGCTCGCATCTGGCGGGCACAAGGAAAAGACATGTGGAATCTTCTGGTTCAGACCTTTACCTGGTGGAACGGTCAGACGATGGGCACGCGTTTTGCGACCTGGCGTTTTGGCAAGCGCGTCGGCGAGGATGAATTCGGCAACGTCTACTACGAAGGCGGCATGTCCTCCTACGGTCTGCCGAAGCGTTGGGTGATCTACAAGGGTTATGCCGAAGCCTCCGCCATTCCGCCGGGCTGGCATGGCTGGATGCATCATCGCACCGATGTTCCCCCGTCCAAGGAAAACTACGTCGCCAAGGATTGGCAGAAGTCGCACCGGCCCAATCATACCGGTTCGCCGCAGGCCTATCGTCCGCCGGGCTCCATCGCCGTTCCGGGCGAACGTCCGCGCGTCACCGGCGATTACGACGCCTGGACGCCGGGCAACTGAGACGGCTCGACCGGGCGATCCCAAGACCCGGCTTTTGGCCACAATTGACCTTTACCCGCAGGTTGGCCGCGCTTGACCGCGGCTGTGAACTGAAAATGTCTGGAGACGGGTACATATGAAGCTCTTCACGCGGAACATGGTCCTGCGTGCCGCCGGATCGCTGCTGGCGCTCTCGGCCCTGCTTCCGCCAGTTGCGGCAAATGCCGCACGCATTGAAAATCCGGTAGCCGTCTTTTCCGGCCTCGACAAGATCACGGGCCGCATCACGACGTTCGATGTCTATGTCAACGAGACGGTACAGTTCGGTGCGCTGCAGGTGACACCGAAGGCCTGTTATTCGCGCGACCAGTCGGAAGCACAGAAGATCGACGGTTTCGTCGAGGTCGACGAGATCACCCTCGACCGCAAGATTCGCCGCATCTTCACCGGCTGGATGTTCGCCGCCAGCCCCGGCCTCAACGCCGTCGAGCACCCGATCTACGACGTCTGGCTGAAAGACTGCAAGGCAAACTCGGATGTCCCGGCTCCTGACGGTGCCAAGGCGAAATAGCTGCATCTTCGTTAGGCTGGCATCTCCCTATGCGCCTGATCCTCATGTGCCATCCGCAGGATCATCTCGGAGGATCGTCCCGCTCGATCAAACCTCCGTCGGATAATGATCGTCAGAAAGCCAGGTGCGGCGATTCCATCGCCGCAGCAAGCATCGCGGCGTAATCGGCCTTCGGAACGTCGATCGCTCCGAATGTTTTCAGGTGCTCGGTGGTGAACTGGGTGTCGAGCAGGGTGAAGCCCCTTTCCCGCAGCCGGTCGACCAGATGCACGAGGCAGATCTTCGAGGCATCCGTCCGGCGCGAAAACATGCTCTCGCCGAAGAAGGCCGATCCGAGCGAGACGCCGTAGAGGCCGCCGACCAGTTGATCGCCCTCCCAGGCTTCGACGGTATGGGCATGGCCCATGTCGAAGAGCGTCGAATAAAGCGATCTGATCGTCCTGTTGATCCAGGTGCTCGGGCGCCCGGAAGTTTCCTCCGCGCAGGCAGCGATKACCTGATCGAAAGCGTGATCGAAACGGATCTCGAAGGGTTTCTTGCGCACCGTCTTGGCAAGGCTTTTCGACACATGGAAATGGTCGAACGGCAACACGCCGCGCAGTTCCGGTTCGACCCAGAAGATCTCCGGGTCGTCGGCGGATTCGGCCATCGGGAAGAGGCCGATGGAATAGGCGCGCAGGAGAATGTCAGGGGTTATGCCTGGTGACTTCCTGCGCGATCCTGCCATTCCTGTCCTATGCCGCCGGTGTGTTGGCGAGGTAGTCTTCCAGCCAGTGGATGTCGTAGTCGCCGTTGGCGATATCCTGGTTGGAAACGAGATCCTGGAAAAGCGGCAGCGTCGTATTGATGCCGTCGACGACAAATTCGTCGAGCGCCCGGCGCAGGCGCATCATGCATTCGACGCGGGTACGGCCGTGCACGATCAGCTTGCCGATGAGGCTGTCGTAATAGGGCGGGATCTTGTAGCCCTGATAGGCGCCGGAATCGATGCGCACGCCGAGGCCGCCCGGCGCGTGGAAATGCGTGATCGTGCCGGGCGAAGGCACGAACGTGCGCGGGTGCTCGGCATTGATACGGCACTCGATCGCGTGACCGGAAAAATGCACTTCATCCTGTGTCACCGAGAGACCGCCGCCGGAAGCGACGCGGATTTGCTCGTGCACGAGGTCGATGCCGGTGATTGCTTCGGTGATCGGATGCTCCACCTGCAGGCGGGTGTTCATTTCGATGAAATAGAACTCGCCGTTTTCGTAGAGGAATTCGATCGTCCCGGCGCCGCGATATTTCAGCTTCTTCATGGCGTCGGCGCAGACCTGGCCGATCTTCATGCGCTGCTCGACGTTGAGTGCCGGCGAATTCGCCTCTTCCCAGACCTTCTGATGGCGCCGCTGCAGCGAGCAGTCGCGCTCGCCGAGATGGATGGCATTGCCTTCGCCGTCGCCGAACACCTGGATTTCGATGTGGCGCGGCTTGCCGAGATATTTTTCCATGTAGACGGCATCATTGCCGAAGGCGGCTGCCGCTTCGGTGCGCGCCGTCGACCAGGCCTCGATCAGGTCGGCCTCGCTCTTGGCGACCTTCATGCCGCGTCCGCCGCCGCCGGCCGTTGCCTTGATCAGCACGGGATAACCGATTTCGGCGGCCGTCTTCAGCGCATCCTCTTCGCTCTTCACTTCRCCGTCCGAACCCGGAACGACGGGAATGCCGAGTTCCAGCGCCGTCGTCTTGGCGGTGATCTTGTCGCCCATGATGCGGATGTGGTCCGCCGTCGGCCCGATGAAGGTGATGCCGTGGGCTTCGAGGATATCGGCGAACTTGGCATTTTCCGACAGAAAGCCGTAGCCTGGATGCACGGCATCAGCGCCGGTGATCTCGCAGGCGGCGACGATCTGGTGGATGTTGAGATAGCTCTCGCGCGAGGAGGGCGGACCGATGCACACACTTTCGTCGGCAAGGCGCACATGCATGGCATCAGCGTCGGCAGTGGAATGAACCGCGACGCAGGCGATGCCGAGCTCCTTGCAGGCCCGGAGCACGCGAAGGGCGATTTCCCCGCGATTGGCGATGAGGATTTTCGAAATCATGGGCATCGGCCTATTCGATGACGACGAGGGCTTGGCCGTATTCGACGGGATGTCCGTCATCGACGAGGATCTCGGTCACCTTGCCTGACTTCGGCGAAGGGATCTGGTTCATCGTCTTCATCGCTTCGATGATGATGAGCGTCTGGCCTTCCTTGACGGTTGCGCCGACTTCGATGAACGGACGCGCGCCCGGAGCCGGCGCCATGTAGACGGTGCCCACCATCGGTGCATTGACGACATTGGCCGGGTTGCGGCTGGGAGCTGCGGCCGGCGCGGCAGCAGCTGCCGGAGCCGCGGCTGCGGCAAAGGCCGGTGCTGCGATCGGCGCCTGGACATATTGCGGCGTGCCAGCGCGCGAAACGCGGATGCGCAGGTCATCCTGCTCGACCTCGATCTCCGTCAGATCCGTTTCGTTCAGAATATTGGCGAGATCGCGGATCAGTGCCTGGTCGATACCCGATTTCTTTTCAGCCATGGTGTTGCCCTGTCTTCTTCTTATGCCGTGATGTTCTTCAGCGCGTGGAGCGCCAGGATGTAGCTGTGAGGCCCGAAGCCGCAGATCACGCCCTTGCATGCCGGCGCGATCATCGACTTGTGGCGGAATTCTTCCCGTGCATGCACGTTGGATATGTGGAGCTCGATGACGGGAATGGAAATAGCGCGGATCGCATCATGCAGCGCGACCGATGTATGCGTATAGGCGCCTGCATTGATGGCAACGCCGGCGGCCTTTTCGTCTGCCTCATGGAACCAGTCCACAAGCGCGCCTTCGTGGTTGCTCTGACGGAAATCGATATCGAGGCCGAGTTCACGGCCGGCGGCCTTACAGTCTGCCTCGATGTCCTTGAGTGTCTTGCCGCCATAAATGCCGGGCTCTCGTTTGCCCAGCATGTTCAGGTTGGGGCCGTTCAGGACAAAAATCGTTTGCGTCATCGAATGTTCCGTAAAATGTACGACGGCAACCTATAGACTCCGCGAAGGCTGAATGAAAGCCCTTACGGATTGGCCAGCGACAATCGTGCCACATTTGTCCACATGGTTGAAACACTTCGATTTTGGCGATTTGATGGGCTGCCGGTCGCTCAAGCATGTCGCGCAAAAGTGCGCAGCGGTTTTGCGATAACGACATGCGCAAAGATAAATATCTAAAGTGCGAGGAGTGCAATCTGAAAGATTGCGACGCGCTTTGGTTTGCTCAGCAGGCGGTCTTGCCGCAGCTGCGCATGTTCTTGACCTTGGCTTCGAGATCGTCGAGCCCGACGGCGCCCGGCACCAGTTCGTTGCCGATCACATAGGATGGCGTGCCGCTGATGCCGAGACTGGAGGCGAGCTGGTAGGTCGCCTGGACGATACCGTCATTCGGGCTCTTTGCCATCTCGGCGCGGATCTTGTCCTCGCTGACGCCGAGCGAAGCGGCGACCGCGATCGCTGTTTCGTCAGAGGCGCGGCCTTCGGTGCCGAGAAGGGCGACGTGGAAATCGGCATATTTCTCCGGTGCCAGCTTGCGGAAAGCGTCGGCCACCTTGTGGGCGGCAACCGAATCCGGCCCGAGGATCGGAAACTCCTTGAGAACGAAACGGACGTTCTTGTCCTTCTTCAGCATCGCCTGCATGTCGGGAAGCGCATGCCGGCAGTAGCTGCAATTATAATCGAAGAACTCGACGACCGTCACATCGCCCTTGGGATTGCCGAGCGTAACGTCGTTCTTCGATTCGAAGATGTCGGTGGTGTTCTCTTCGATCGCCATATTGGCTTTCACCAACCGCTGGGCTTCCTGCTTCTTCTGCAGCGCATCCTGGACTTCGAGCATGATCTCAGGATTCTCGATCAGGTATTGCTTGATGAATTCGCCGAACTCCTTCTTCTGCTGGTCGTCGAGCGCTGCCGCCGGAAGCGGAAGGGCGATCGATGCGGCAAGCGCCAGAGCGGTGAAGGTCTTCGGGAAGAATGCCATGATATCCTCGTCATCGGCGGTGTGGTCGTCTTTTTGTCGAAAAGACGGTCGCCGGGTTAATGGACTTGAATGCGTCGCGTCAAGGTACGGTGCGTTCGGTTCAGCTCAAACAGGAATTTTTCATCTCCGCGCGACCCTCGCGGGATTGTGATGAGCCGATTAATGCGGCAATTGTCGGGCCACCATTGAAGAAGCTGAGCGAGAAACGATCTTGTTTTCCATATCGAAACGCAGCGAAGTCGAGCCTTTTCACGCCATGGACGTCTTGGCGGAGGCGACGAAGCGGCGTGCGGCCGGTCATCCCGTGATCTCGATGGCGGTCGGTCAGCCCTCGCATCCGGCACCCCAAGCGGCACTCGAAGCGGCGCGCACGGCCCTTGTCGAAGGCCGGATCGGCTATACCGATGCGCTGGGGACGGCGCGGCTGAAATCGGCGCTCGCCTGGCACTACAAGGATCGCCACGGCCTGGAGATCGATCCCACGCGTATCGCCATCACCACTGGTTCCTCGGCGGGCTTCAATCTCGCCTTCCTGTCGCTCTTCGATGCCGGTGATGCGGTGGCGATCGCAAGACCCGGTTATCCCGCCTATCGCAATATCCTCGGTGCACTCGGCCTGAAGGTTCTCGAAGTGCCCGTAACGGCCGAGACCCACTTCACCCTGACGCCGCAAAGTCTCGAGACAGCGCAGAAGGAAAGCGGCATGACGCTGAAAGGCGTGCTGCTTGCGAGCCCCGCCAACCCGACCGGCACGGTGACCGGCCGCGACGGGCTGAAGGCGCTTTCGGATTACTGTGCGGCCCATTCCATCGCCTTCATCTCCGATGAAATCTACCACGGGCTGACCTTCGCCGGCGAGGAGGCGAGCGCGCTGGAACTGACCGATGAGGCGATCGTCATCAACTCCTTCTCCAAATATTATTGCATGACCGGTTGGCGAATCGGCTGGATGGTGCTGCCGGAACGCCTGGTCCGGCCGATCGAGCGGGTGGCGCAGAGCCTCTACATCTCCCCGCCCGAGCTCTCCCAGATCGCCGCCACGGCCGCTCTTGGCGCTGGCGCCGAACTCGATCGTTATAAGGCAAGCTATGCCGCCAATCGTGATTTGCTGATGCGGCGACTGCCGCAGATCGGCCTTTCCATCGCCTCGCCGATGGACGGTGCCTTCTATGCCTATCTCGACGTCACCCGCTTCACCAATGACAGCATGGGCTTTGCCAAACGCATGCTCGCGGAAATCGACGTCGCTGCAACACCCGGTCTTGATTTTGATCCGCTGGAGGGAAATCGAACCCTGCGTCTGTCCTATGCGGGCTCGCAAGCGGAGATCGCCGAGGCGGTGGAGCGAATCGCAGCCTGGTTGAAGTAGCGCTCACGACCGGGCAAGCGGCAGTGCACTCTCCTATCGTCAGCTGCGCGACGAAAACAGCGAAGCAAACGTCGAGGACGGTTTGTTATTCAGCCGCGGCACCACCACGAGCTGCTTGATGTCGCCGCGCTTGTAGGCGGCGAGGAAGCGGCGGTAATCCTTGAAGGAGACGCAGCCATTGGAATCGCCGTTCTTGCCGAGCATATAGGTATGGGCGAGAAGGCCGACACGGTCATAGATGGCGTCCGAACCCTGAACCGGCGTCAGCCGCAGCGCCTCGACCCCATGGAAAAGGCTCTCGCGCACGGTGAGGACATAGGTGTGCGGCGGCGTTGGTCCGCGCATCTTCTTGTTCACGTAACGCGGGTTGTCGCGCATCTTGCCGAGCCCGGAATGCGCCTCGAGCCGTTCGCCGTTCGGCAGATAGACGGTGCTGTTTTCGATATCGTAGATCGCCACGCCTGCGCGCAGCTTCGGCGAGAAGACCGGCTTGTCGTAGCGCGGCACTGCGTCGTCCTCGTCATCCTCGATCGGCGAGTTCGGCTGGGCATAGGCAAGTGCAGGCTCGCCAGAGCGCTGCGAACCCTTGGAGGCCTGTGCCGGTTTGCCGATGAGGCCATCAGGACGTGCCATCGGCAGCGGCACGGAACCTTCGTCCGGCGCCAGCACGAGATCAAAGGGTGGCGCGTCGTCCGCGGCGGCAACGACCACCGGTGCAGGTTCCGAGGCGGGAATTGAGGCCGTTTTGACGGGAGATGCGGTTGGCTCGACCGGAGCCGGCGCGATTTGCCGGGATCCGGAATCGGCAAGCGCAAGCAGGGCCGGGAGTTCGGCTGCAGCGACCGCCTCCTTCGAGGGAACGATGATCCGGTCGCCGTCGTCTTCATCAGTCTCTGCCGAGGCGAGTTCGACCTGCGGCGCGATGACATCGTCCTTGCGGAATTTGACGCTGTCGGAAATCGCGGCCACGACCGGTTGCTCGGCGGCCATGGTGAGCCGATTGTTTTTTGTAAGAGCCGCCAACGCCGTTGCTGCGGCGGCGGTCTTTTCGGCATGGGATTGAATGAGGCTCGCCGTCAGCGGTACCGCCGKCTTCGCATCGAAGGCGGCAAGCCGGTCGGCCTTACCGACATGGATCAGCCTCTCATGGCGCGGTGAAGGCGCCACCTTCGGCGCAGTCGCCACCTCTGCCAGGCGATCCGACGGAGAATAGGGAGCGGCGATCGAGTGCATCGTCGCGAAGGTCGCGATCAGCCATGTCGAGGTCAGAAATCCGGCGCCAACAACACCGCAAATGAAACCGCGAGATCTGCGCCAACGGAAAGCAGATCTGCCAAGAGGGGTGACGTCATCGAACGTCCCGACCGCACACGCCATACTACACTCGTCTTTCAAACTCGCTACGCAGGCCGGCGGCACTGACTGACTAAACTTCGCCGGGGGCCGGTAAAGGCGCAAATGGGCCGAATTTAGACCAACCGCGACTTCCGACTGTTTCGCAAGGATGACGAATTATGGTTTCTAATTTGTTTACGGGGCGTTGCAGTTTTTCACGACGTCTCAAAAAGAGATGTGTTGGGGCTTCTCAGGCGCGCTCCATCACATAACTTCCCGGCGCTTCCTCGATCGCGTTCAACGCATCGCCGCCGGGTTTGCGGGCTGGCACGCGTCTGCCGTCATGCGTCTCGATCCAGGCCTGCCAATGCGGCCACCACGATCCCGGGGTCTCCGTCGCCTGCTCGAGCCAGCTCTCGTAGTCTCCCTTGGCCGGGCCGCCGGTCCAGAATTGATATTTCTTCTTGTCGGGCGGGTTGACGACGCCGGCGATATGTCCCGAGCCGGTCACGACGAATTCCACCTTGCCGCCGAAGAAATGGCTGCCGAGGAAGACGGACTTGGCAGGCGCAAYGTGATCCTCGCGGGTGGCGAGATTATAGATCGGGATCTTCACATCCTTCAGCGACAAGGACTTGCCGTCGAGGATCATCTCGTTCCGCGTCAGCGCGTTCTTGAGATAGCAATTGCGCAGGTAGAAGGCATGGTTTGCCGCCGCCATGCGGGTCGAATCGGCATTCCAGAACAAGAGGTCGAAGGGCAGGGGATCCTGGCCCTTGAGGTAGTTGTTGACGAAATAAGGCCAGATCAGCTCGGAAGCGCGCAGCATGTTGAAGGCCATCGACATCTTCGTGCCGTCGAGATAGCCGGCCCCCTGCATATGCTCCTCGAGCGTCGTAAGTTGCTCTTCGTCGACGAAGACCTTGAGGTCGCCGGCATGAGTGAAGTCGACCTGGGTGGTGAAGAGTGTCGCAGTCTTGATGCGCTTGTTCTTCTCCTTGGCATGCAGTGCAAGCGTCGCCGCCAGCAGCGTGCCGCCGACGCAGTAGCCGACGGCGTTGACTTCCTTTTCTCCAGTCGCCTTCTCGATTGTATCAAGCGCGAAATCGATGCCCTCACGGGCATAGGCCGCCCAGTCCTTGTCGGCGTGGCGTGCATCCGGGTTGACCCAGGAAATGACGAAGACGGTCTGACCCTGGTCGACGCACCACTTGATGAAGGACTTTTGCGGATTGAGGTCGAGAATATAGAACTTGTTGATCCAGGGCGGGCAGATCATCAGCGGCCGCTTCAACACCGTTTCGGTCGAAGCGTCGTACTGGATGATCTGGCAGATGTCGTTCTGGGCGATCACCTTGCCTGGCGTCAGCGCCATGTCCCGGCCGACGGCAAATTTCGTCATATCGGTCTGGCGAAGGCGAAGATCACCATGTCCGGCAGCGATATCCTCGGCCAGCATCTTCATCCCGCGCACCAGATTGGCGCCGCTGGTCGCGATCGTCTCCCGGTAGAGCTGCGGATTGGTGGCGATGAAGTTGCTGGGCGAAAGCGCTGCCGTGATCTGCTTCACGTAGAAGCCGGCCTTATGCTTGGTATGCTCGTCGAGGCCGTCGGTCTCCAACACCAGCTTTTCCACCCAGTCGGTGGTGACGAAATAGACCTGGCGGAGAAAATCGAAGAACGGATTCTTCTGCCAGTCCTCGTCCGAGAAACGCTTGTCCTTGCGGGTGTCCGGCTCGGGTGGCGTGAGATCGCCCTGCATGCGCTGCATTGAGCGCATCCAGATGCCGAAGAACGAGGACATCAGCTGCGTCTGCGCCTCGAAGGTGCGGCGCGGATCGGAGATCCAATATTCGGTGACCTTGGAAAGCGTCTTGACCATATCGGTCATTGGGTCGACGGCACTATTGGTGATCTCGCCGCGTTCGCGCGGCGCAAGCCAGGCAGACGCTGCTTGCCCGAGATTTTCGAGCGCCCGGGCAAAATTCATCGCCATGGCCTCGGGATCCTTCAATAGATAGGGATCGAGATCGGTCGCGTCGAAGCCGGCCTTGCCGCCATTCCCCTGCTTGCTGTCGGTCACCATTTCCTCCGGCGGCAGCACCACTCTTTTTATCCATTCGTTGTACATCGTGATCGAACGAGAAAACAAGTTCCACCCGCGTCGGCTCATGCTATTGCTTTGTGGCTGCGACAAATTTAACAGTCGACGCAATCAGAACTGGATTTTTGAGGCATGACAAAGAACGGCATTCGGCGCATCGCAATCCTCAACCGCACCGCACTGATCTGCGCCGCGGCGGCGATGGCGCTTGCCGGATGCAATCTGACGGCGGAACAAAAGGCCGCAGCCGCCGCCAAGCGAGCAGCACCCACCGCCGTCGTCATGCCGGCCACCAAGGGCGAGGCGGCCGAGGGCGGCCTTGCAAAATACCCGGACGGCTATCCGAATTTCGGCGCGCCGCTGACGGCTGCCAATGTCCAGATGAGCGACGAGCAGGCAGCCGAACTGCAGCATCAGCTGACGGCACTTGGCGCCCGGCGCAAGGCCGGCACGATCTCGGACGCTGAATATCAGGCCAAGGTCGCCGAAATGCGGCGTCTCGCCGCCGAGCACGGCACTGATACGCTGTCTGAAATCTCCAAATAGACCTTGCCTTTCAGGCAATTTGGACGCAAAGCCATTCCGAATGGATCGGAAGATGCAATTTTCCTGATAATGCGCATTATGCGGCCTTTCCGTCAAAGATTTGCCGCGTGGCTTGGGTCTGATGAATACGGCGTTGCGATTCTGAAGTTCGTGTCGCAGCCGCCGGAAGACGGAACGAACTTCGACTGCGGCCCGAAATGCCGCCTTTCCATGGGGAATGAGATGGAAGAGTTTCACAAAGTCCGGCGTTTGCCGCCTTACGTTTTCGAACAGGTCAACCGTTTGAAAGCAAGCGCGCGAGCGGGCGGCGCCGATATCATCGATCTCGGCATGGGAAACCCAGACCTTCCCACTCCCCAGTCGATCGTCGACAAGCTGTGCGAGGTCGTGCAGGATCCGCGCACGCACCGTTACTCGTCCTCCAAGGGCATTCCGGGGCTGCGCCGTGCCCAGGCCGCCTATTATGCCCGCCGTTTCGGCGTCAAGCTCAACCCGGATACGCAGGTCGTCGCCACCTTGGGCTCCAAGGAAGGCTTCGCCAACATGGCGCAGGCAATCACCGCGCCCGGCGATGTGATCCTCTGCCCGAACCCCACCTATCCGATCCACGCCTTCGGCTTCCTGATGGCAGGTGGCGTGATCCGCTCCATGTCGGTGGAGCCGGATGCGAGCTTCTTCGAACCGCTCGAACGTGCCGTCCGGCATTCGATCCCGAAGCCCTTGGCGCTGATCCTCAACTACCCCTCGAATCCGACGGCTTTTGTCGCGACGCTCGATTTCTACAAGGACGTCATCGCCTTTGCGAAAAAGCATGACATCATCGTGCTTTCCGACCTTGCCTATTCGGAAATCTATTTCGACGGCGCCCCGCCGCCGTCGGTTCTCGAAGTGCCGGGTGCGATGGACGTGACGGTCGAGTTCACCTCAATGTCGAAGACCTTCTCCATGCCCGGCTGGCGCATGGGCTTTGCCGTCGGCAACGAGCGGCTGATCGCCGCCTTGACCCGCGTCAAGTCCTATCTCGACTACGGGGCCTTCACGCCAATCCAGGTGGCGGCGACGCATGCGCTGAACGGCGATGGTTCCGACATTGCGGAAGTCCGCAACGTCTATAAACGTCGCCGCGACGTCATGGTCGAAAGCTTCGGCAAGGCCGGGTTCGAGGTGCCGCCGCCGGCTGCGACGATGTTCGCCTGGGCGAAGATCCCGGAAAAGTTTCGTCATCTCGGTTCGCTGGAATTCTCCAAGCTGCTGGTCGAGAAGGCCGACGTCGCCGTTGCCCCGGGCATCGGCTTCGGCGAAATGGGCGACGACTACGTCCGTCTGGCACTTGTCGAGAATGAACACCGCATCCGCCAAGCTGCGCGCAACATCAAGAAGTTCATGTCGACGGCAGACGAGACGATGCACAACGTCATCTCGCTGAACGCCCACCGCTAATCCAACTCTCGGGCAGCCGCGTTCGGCGGCTGCCGCCACACAGACATTTCAGGATCGATCCATGGCAGATGCCCTCAAAATCGGCATTGCGGGCTTGGGCACCGTTGGCGCCTCGCTTGTCCGTATCATTCAGCAGAAGAGCAACGAGCTTGCCGTCACCTGCGGGCGTCCGATCACCATCACGGCGGTCTCCGCGCGTGACAGGGCGAGGGACCGCGGCATCGATCTTTCTGCCGTTACCTGGTTCGACCGGCCGGAAGAGCTTGCCGAAAAAGGCGATATCGACGTCTTCGTCGAGCTGATGGGCGGCGCCGAAGGGGCGGCCAACGTCTCCGTGCGCACGGCGCTCCAACGTGGTCTCCATGTGGTTACAGCCAACAAGGCGCTGCTTGCCTATCACGGCGTCGAGCTTGCGACGATCGCCGAGGAGAAGGGTTCGCTGCTGAACTTCGAGGCAGCGGTCGCCGGCGGCATCCCGGTCATCAAGGCGCTACGCGAATCGCTGACGGGCAATTCCGTCTCGCGCATCTATGGCATCATGAACGGCACCTGCAATTACATCCTGACCAAGATGGAGAAGGAGGGGCTTTCCTTCGCCGAATGCCTCAAGGAAGCGCAGCGGCTGGGTTATGCCGAGGCTGATCCAGCCTTCGATATCGAGGGCAACGACACGGCCCACAAGCTTTCCATCCTGACGACGCTCGCCTTCGGCAATCAGATCGCCGCCGACGACATTTATCTCGAAGGCATCACCAACATCTCGATCGAGGATATCCACGCTGCCGCCGAGCTCGGTTATCGCATCAAGCTCTTAGGCGTTGCCCAGCGCACCGATACCGGCATCGAGCAGCGCGTTCATCCCACAATGGTGCCGGTCGATTCGGTCATTGCCCAGGTCGACGGCGTCACCAATGCGGTGGCGATCGAATCCGACGTGCTCGGCGAACTGCTGATGGTCGGCCCTGGTGCCGGCGGCAACGCCACGGCCTCGTCGGTGCTTGGCGATATCGCCGATATCGCCAAGAGCCAGCCGGGCGCCCAGCGCGTGCCGGTGCTCGGCCATCCCGCAGCGACGCTGGAGCCCTACCGCAAGGCGCAGATGCAGAGCCACGAGGGTGGTTATTTCATCCGCCTGACCGTGCTCGACCGCACCGGCGTCTTTGCCAGCGTCGCAACCCGCATGGCGGAAAACAACATCTCGCTGGAATCGATCGTCCAGCGCTCCAAACAGCATCTGGCGCCATCGCACCACCAGACGATCATCCTCGTCACCCACGCGACGACGGAAGAATCGGTGCGCAAGGCGGTCGCCTCGATCAAGTCGGAAGGTTATCTCTTCGGCGAGCCGCAGGTCATTCGCATCGAGCGGCCCAAAGAAGAAGGCTGAACCCCTTTCCATTGCCGGAGGACGTTGAGCCGCCCTGTCTCTGCAGGGCGGTTTTTCTGTTTTTTGTTCAACCCTCCGTTACAGAAGTCTATATTAACAGATACCGAAATATTGATATAATTAAACCATAGATGGTGAGTCGCCTGCGTGGAGAATTTCATGAGCAAGGACAGCCACGCCGGGAAGGGGTATGGCTGCCCGAGCGAGGTGCCGCCGGACCATCCTGATATGCTTGAGGAAATCCTCAAGCCTGCCTACCGTGAAATTCGTCAAGAGGTCTCTGATGAGGCTGATGACGAGGAAAACACGGAAGGCCGCAACTGGGCCATTCTGCTGACGCTGTTTTCGTTCCTGCTGGTGCAGTTCGCCGGCATCGCCATGATCATCTGGGCGGTGTTTTGGTAAAAATGCGTGTCTGCAAATCCACCGCTATGTTATCTCCGCTGCTCCTGTAGAAAGAGCAGATGAAGTCAGCGGAGTATGGCATGGCAGATCTCGTCGATCCGGTACAGCGCGCGTTTCTCGGCGTGGAGAAATCCGCGCTCGACAATCGTTGGGTGGCGCGGCTCGACCAGGCCGGGCAGAACCGTGCGCTGGCCATGTCGCAGATTCACGGACTGCCGGATCTGATCGCCCGGGTGCTCGCCGGGCGCGGCGTGACGGTGGACGAGGCGATCGAATTCCTCGATCCGACGATCCGCAGCCTGATGCCCGATCCCCATACACTGACCGATTGCGAAAAGGCTGCAACCCGGCTGGTGAGCGCAATCGAGCGCGGCGAAAGCGTTGCGATCTTCGGCGATTACGATGTCGACGGCGCGGCCTCCTCGGCGCTGATGTTCCGCTTTCTCAGCCATTTCGGCGTCAGGGCGACCATCTATATCCCCGATCGTGTCTTCGAAGGTTACGGCCCCAATCCGGCGGCGATCAACCAGTTGATCGACAACGGCGCCCAGTTGATCATCACCGTCGATTGCGGCTCCACCAGTCATGAGGCTCTGGCCGCCGCTGCCGCGCGCAATATCGATGTCGTCGTCATCGATCACCACCAGGTGACACATGAGCTGCCGCCCTGCCATGCGCTGGTCAACCCGAACCGCGAGGACGATCTCTCGGGGCAGGGGCATCTTTGCGCGGCCGGCGTCGTCTTCATGGTGCTGGTCGCGACGCTCAGGCTGCTGCGCGCAGCCGGCAATAAGCGCATCCTGGCGATCGACCTGCTGCAGTGGCTGGATATCGTGGCACTGGCGACGGTCTGCGATGTCGTGCCGCTGAAGGGGCTCAACCGTGCCTATGTGGTAAAGGGGCTGGTCGCTGCCCGGCACCAGAGCAATGCCGGGCTTGCCGCACTCTTCCGCATGGCGGGGCTCGCGGGTCCCGTGACCCCCTATCATTTCGGCTTCCTGATCGGCCCGCGCATCAATGCCGGCGGGCGGATCGGCGACGCGGCACTCGGAAGCCGGCTGCTGACGCTCGACGATGCCGGCGAGGCGGAGGTGATCGCGCAGCGTCTCGACGAACTCAACCGCGAACGTCAGGCGATGGAGGCGATCATGCTGCAGGAGGCGGAAGCCGAGGCGCTCGCCGAATATGGTGACGGCGAGGGCGCCTCCGTCATCGTCACCGCCCATGAGAAATGGCATCCCGGCATCGTCGGGCTGATCGCGGCGCGGCTGAAAGAGAAATTCAAGCGCCCGGCCTTCGCGATCGCCTTCGATCCATCCGGCCGCGGCACCGGCTCGGGCCGCTCCATCAACGGCTTCGACATGGGCAGAATGGTGCGGTCTGCGGTCGACGAAGGGATACTCGTCAAGGGCGGCGGCCACGCGATGGCCGCGGGGCTGACGGTCGAGCGCGCCAATCTCGGCAGGCTGAGAACCTTCTTCACGGAGAAGGCGGCAAAAACGGTGGCCGGCCTCGTGGCCAACGAAACCCTGAAGATCGACGGTGCGATCGGTGCAAGCGGCGCCACGCTCGAACTCATCGACCGTCTGGAGGCCGCCGGCCCCTACGGTTCTGGCCATGCACAGCCGCTTTTTGCCGTGCCGGCCCATCGTCTGCGCGATGCCCGCCTGGTCGGCGAGAAACATGTGAAGGTGACGCTGGAGGCCATGGACGGATCGCGGCTCGACGGCATCGCCTTCCGCGCCGCCGATACGCCGCTTGGCAATCTTCTCATCAATTCACGCGGCGCCAGCCTGCATGTCGCCGGTTCGCTCGGTGCCGACCACCACCAGGGTGCACGCCGCATCCAGCTGCGCGTCTGCGATGCAGCGCCGGCGAAATAGAGTGGTCGCGCAAGAGCGCTGACGATCTGAAGTGTCAAGGGAGAGAAAGTGGTACGCCCTAGGGGAGTCGAACCCCTCTTCCCAGAATGAAAATCTGGTGTCCTAACCGATAGACGAAGGGCGCTTCCTTCGTGGTGGCGCCCTTATAGTCAGCGCCTTCGAAGGCCGCAAGCGCCAAGGCGCGAAAAAAACATCGTTTTCGCCGATTTATTTGCCGCTGTGGAAAATCGAGGCTCAAGCTACGGCGGAGCGGAGGTCAAGCCGGCGGGTTAGGATGAGCAGCGTCGCGCGAACCCGAAGGGTTCTCCTCGAAAAGACTCATAGGCCCTGCCAATGTCGATCGAAACGGATGACGATGGCCTATCATCAGGAGTGGTACGCCCTAGGGGAGTCGAACCCCTCTTTACAGAATGAGAAGGTCTTTCCAGTCGCTGTCATAGCGGGCCGGAACGTGTCAAAACTACCGACGACTTTGAAATCATTTGACTTTATTGTGTCGTATTCTGTAAAGATGTGCCAAGCAGTGACCGATTGAACTGCCCCCGAACTGCCCCCGTCAAACGCATTCTGTAAAGACCAGCTGGTCGCAGCGGACCACAACCATATGGAGAGTTCTCTGTGAAGATCAAGCTGACCCCCGATTTCGTCAAGAACGTCGAGCCGGAAGAGGGCAAGCGGCTGGAGTTCCGCGACACCGCGGAGCGCGGTTTGGTCCTCCGCGTGACCGAGACCGGCAATAAGTCATGGTCCATGCGCTACGATGCACCAGACGGAACGATGCGCCGCAAAACCTACCAATACCCGGCGACCGGTCTGTCGCGTGCGCGCGAACTAATTCGCAAGCTGAAAGGGCAGGTGACCGAAGGCCGCGACGTGATAGCCGAAGAGCGCAAGGCCAAGGCCGATGCGAAAGCTGACGCGGCAAGGGAAACACTATCGAACGTGGCGACCGCATACTTCGCTGCGTGCTTGGTCGGAACCCAGCGTATCGGCAAGAAAGTACGCATCAAGGCACCGGGGACTTTGGCGAATGAGAAGCGTGTCTGGAAAACTGACATTGAGCCAAAGTTTGGCAAGCGCCTGGTCGCGACCTTGGAGAAGAAAGAAATCATTCAGTGGGTCGATACGCTAACAAACCGTTCGCCGTCCGCTGGTCGCGCTGGGTTCCACCTCTTACGGCAAGTGCTCAACTTCGCCGTAACCCGCGACATCATTCCGATGAACCCAGCGCCGCACGTCGCCGTAAAAGAGGCGGAGCCGCGCAAGCGCTGGCTTACTGACGATGAGCTTCGCAAAATTTGGGCACTGCTGAACGACATCGAGGCGCGGGCCGAAGTCGAAATTTCTGACGAAATGGCGCTCTTGCTGCAAATGATGTTGGTAACGCCGCTGCGCGCCTCGGAAGTTGCCGGAATGGCATGGGCGGAAATCGACGGCGACGTTTGGACTGTCCCGGCGCTGCGCATGAAGGGGAAGCGCGAACACGTCATGCCACTTTCAAAACCGGCGATCGCCATCTTGGCGCGCGCTCGGCAAGTCGTAGCCGACGACGAGTTGGTGTTTCGTTCGACGCGGACGGGACGGCGATTGCACGCCGCGTCCATCGGTGCCGCCTTCAAGCGGATTGTCGAGCATCTGAAAATCCCGCGAGCTACGCCGCACGATTATCGGCGGACGTTTTTGACCAACGTCTGTGGCGAACGCGTCGGCATACCGCGCGCGCTCGGCAAGCTTCTGTTGGCACATGCCGATCATGATGTCGCGGCGGTTCACTACGATATGAATTCGTACTTGCCAGAAAAACGACGAATTGCCGACGCGTGGGCTGGATTGCTGATGAGCATCGTTGCGGAGACGCCACGCGACGGTGGCGGCAAGGTGATAGAATTTCCACGCAGGCGTGCGTGACCCTCAAAAAATGAAGGCCTTAAAAACACACCAGCGGCAACCATTTTTTAAGCCTACTGGCAACCCTCTCTTTAAGCCTGTCAGCACCTAAATCGCTGATTTAGAAGCACTCAAGCCAGAACGATTTTAAGCCTTTGGTTTAAAAGCGTTTTTTTAATATTAGGGCTTGCCGAAGCTCTCCCAAATCAATCATGCTTGGCACACATAGGCAAAGCTAAGCAGGGAGATGCACAAAATGGCAGGCGACAAATTGCTTAGGCCAAAGACGGCCGCCGCCAAGCTTGGACTAGGTGTTAGGACGTTTTACCGCGAAATCAGCCTTGGCAATCTTCCCAAGGGTATTCCGATAACCGACCGCGCTGTCGGCTGGCGCGAGAGCGTTATCGAGCAGGTTATTGCTGACCGCGAAGCCGGTAAACGTTCCTCGACCGATAGTGTCGCTTCGGAACGGCGCAAACCCGGACGGCCGAGAAAGCTCCCCGTCGCCGACGACGCCGACACCGCTGAGAACACAGCGGCAGATCGACATGCATGATGAAACCCACCGACGTTGCGCAGCGGTGGGTTCCTTCATTCCGGTTATGCTTGATGTTAGGGCCAAAAGCATACCCCCACCGCTAATTACGCGCAACTTCGGCACACCAATGGTGATGCACGATGGCCCACGATCTCGAATTCCACCAGTCTTGCTCTGACCGGCAGCGCATCGTCAGCCGGGTGCCAGCAACTATCCGCCGCATCGACCAGTCCCGCCGCGATTTCGAGCGCGAGACGCAATCCCGGCGTCGCCTGCTGCAATTGATCAATGCCGATATTGAATACCGTCTGGCGCGACTGCCTGATCTGATGATGAARGCTATAGAGCAACAATGGCAACGGCTCTCCGCTTACCATCGGGAGGCCAACAATCGCTATCAAAGACGGTTTCGGAAACCGCCCCCGCGCACCGTGACACCCGTTGCCGCCGATCCCGGGGACTGGCGGGCATACCATTGGCAACTCGATAGTGGCCATCGCCCGCTTTCGAATATTCACAACGCAGTAGCTGCCTTGCGTGAAAGCCCGACGTTGTCCGGCATCATCGCCCTTGACGAAAGTCAGAACCGCATTCTGCTCAGGGGCCCCTTACCGCTGGCCCGTTGGGAGACTTTTAATTTCGAGATGCGGCGGCTCAAGGATACCGACCTGACCGGACTACTCGAATATCTACAAAGCATTGGCCTTGCCACGCTGTCGCGGGACGATTGCGTCGCCGCCGTGCGGCTGGTTGCCCGTGAAAACGCATGGTGGCCCGACAATGAATGACACGGGCGTGCACACCCATTTTCTCATCCCTACGCGCGCATCGGAGCTTGCAAACGTGACACCGGCCCCGCTCGAATTCATCGATAGCCTCGACCTCTTTGTGAAGGGTGAGCTTAACTATTTCATGGGTGCCGGGGCGGCAGGAAAAACCACGCTGATGGTCCAGCTTGCCGCCGCCGTTGGGCTTTCAGAGMGAGCCCATCCGGGCCCCGCACTGTGGCTTGAAAAGCCAGTTACCACACGTGGCCCGGTCATGTTCGTTTCAGCTGAGGACGACACGAACGCCCTGCACCGCAAGCTTTTGGACGTGTGCGCCGCTCTCGCTGTGGGTCTTGAAGACCTGCCCAACGTCATCCTCCACGACCTCGCCAAAGAGGATGACAAGGTTCTTCTCGCAAGCGCGGCTCGCGGCAGACCGGTACGGAAGACAAAGCTTTTCGATGCGCTTGAGAACTCGGTGGCAACAATCAAGCCTGTGCTGATTATCATAGACAACAGGGCGCAAGTCGTGATGGCTGACGAGATCGACCGCAACGTTGCGACAGCTGTGGGGAACAAATTCCGCGCTCTTGCTGCCAAGTCCGGGGCCACCGTCATCCTTCTAGGCCACCCCAGCGTGGCTGGCATGAAGACGGGCTCTAGCGGCTCGACAGGCTGGAACAATACCGTGCGCAACACTGTGTTGATGACCAAGCCAGAAGGCGACGACGAGGATTACGATGCCATAGTGGATGATGGCAAGCGGCAGTTGATCGTCCCCAAGTCCAACTATGGGCCTATGGGCTTGCGCGCTAACCTGCAATGGCGTGCTGGCGTCTATTGCTGCACCGACAAGCCGGAACGGCCCGACGAGGGCATTGGCAAGGACGCCAAGGCCGAACGCGTGTTCTTGAAGCTGCTTGGGGTATTCGGCCGCCGGGGAACAAAGCTTTCCAACAGCCCTAACAGCACCGCTTACGCGCCACGCTTGTTTGCCATGGACGACGGGCGGGAGCGGCTAAGTCGGCGCGAATTCGAGCGCGCCATGAACCGGCTTCTCGACGCCGGGAAGCTGGAAATCGTGACGCTTTATCCCGGCACCCAGAAGGAAAAACAGATCATAAAGGCCGCAAGCAATGATTGATAAACACCAATCAACGGTAGGTCATGGTGTGTGTCACGTCGGGGTGTCATGGTGTACCCCCCAAGCTGTTGATATCGCTTCACTATCGCCGCGTCATGGTCTGTGTGTATATACTACGTATATAGGGCGCCTCTGGCTGGCCCCCATTTTGCGTAGACGCTGGCCACGCTAGGCTAGCCTCGCCATTGGCCAGCTTATCCTCCCGCAATCCACCGTTGGCGAGCCTGCCCCAACCGGAGTATCGTGCGTCATGCCACCTCTTTCGAACCAACGCCATGAAGGTTTCGCCCGAGCCATCTGCCGGGGCGAAAGCGCGTCCAAAGCCTATTCCGGCATCTATCACGTCACTGACCGAACGGCTGAGGTGAACGGCTCAAAGTTGCTGAGAAATGCTGTGGTCGCCGAACGCATCATGGAACTGCAGGGAGCGGCGGCCCAGCGGACCACAAAAACAGTCGAAAGTCTGGTTGCCGGCCTCGACGAAATCATTGCGTTTGCAAGGCAATGCGGCAATCCGACCGCCATGGTTGCCGCCGTCAATACCCAAGCAAAACTGCTTGGTTTGATGATTGATCGAAGCGAAACGACCGTGTTGCAGAGGCCAGCACCCTTGCCGACTAAAGTCCTCGAACTTTCCGAAAGCGAATGGATCGCCCAATTCGGCAAAGGACCGGGCCCACGGCCCGCGCTCACCGATGGGGCCAAGCAGCGGAAAGCCGAGGCGCGGAAATTGGGCGACGCGGGCAATCGGCGTACCGTAGAGCCGCCCATCACATGGGATATCGAGACGGACGAGATAAAGGCCAGAGGAGTGATAGGGCTTGATGACGATGATTGACGAACGCACCCCAATCACCCGGGAAGGCATAATCGCTGATCTTCGAAGGTTAGCCGATCTGGCGGAAGCGAGCGGCGACAGGATTTCAGCCGTCAAGGCGCTGAAACTTGCATGGCGCATCGAGCACCGCTCTCCTGCCAATCCCGTGCCGCCTTCTATCGACCCCATCATCGAAGTTTGCGAGGCGATTGCCCCGCTCGTGTGCCGGTTCATCCCGAAAGCTGGTGCAAGCCTTTCAGTGACCCTTGCTGACCTTCGTCGATACCGCTTCGGACTGGTCGCGGCAGAGCGGGAAAGCGCCACCATTCATTGATAGTCATAACCAACCGTGGCAGACGCAACGATCGTTGACATGTGCCACACTGGAGGATATTGGTATGCATATGTGAAACATCTAATGATGAAACCGCCTGATGAACGCCAAGAAGTCCACCAAATTTGTGATCTACACCCGTGTTTCCACCAAGGAGCAAGGCCGGTCGGGGCTGGGTCTGGAAGCGCAGGAACGCGACATTGCCCTCTTCCTTGAAAACCATCCGGGCGAGGTCATCGGCCGCTTCTCTGATGTCGGTTCCGGCGCCGATACGCACCGGCCGGAATTTCAGCGGGCGCTCAAGCTCACGATGAAGGAAAAGGCGGTGCTCTTGGTCGCCAAGCTCGACCGCTTGAGCCGTGATGTCGCTGATATCGCCAGCCTCATGAAGTCGATCCACTTCAAGGTTGCCGTCATGCCGGATGCCGATGAATTCCAACTGCACATATATGCCGCGCTCGCAGAGCAGGAGCGCCGGTTCATCAGCCAGCGCACCAAGGCCGCACTTGCCGCTGCCAAAGAGCGCGGGGTCAAGCTTGGCGGCTATCGCGAGGGTTCTTTGCAGAATGCTAATATACAGCGCACTCACGATGCCATGAGCTTCGCAACGAAGACCTATCCAATCGTAAGGGCGTTTCTGGGTGAAGGCCTATCATTCCGGCAGGTGGCCGATAGGCTTACTGCAAGTGGGATYGCCACACCGAGTGGCGGCAACTGGGATGCAAAGGCAGTAACGCGCCTAATCAAGCGCATGGAGAGTGCTGCACCAG